>DPWF01000068.1:2359-2519 GCA_003526435.1 Chitinophagaceae bacterium
TTGTTTCAAGGATCAGCTTTTGTCGTACACCATCAGTGATAAAACCATTGTGGTTAAACGTAAATATGCTGAACCAACTGTAACCACATCTGTTCAACCAGAACCCGTTGCGCCACCCGATATTAAGGGTAAGGTTACCGATAACAACGGTGCGGCTCTG
>DPWF01000068.1:2577-2755 GCA_003526435.1 Chitinophagaceae bacterium
AGCCGTTAAAGGCACCACGCGTGGTACCATTACAGATGCTTCGGGTAATTTCTCTATTGCTGTAACGGAAGGTGATGTACTGGTATTTTCTTATGTTGGTTTTACCACTGTTGAACAAAGAGTGGGTGCCAATGCAAGCATCAGTGTTTCATTAAAACCTGCTGAGAAAGCCATCGAC
>DPWF01000060.1 GCA_003526435.1 Chitinophagaceae bacterium
CTCTCATGTTCTCTGCGGTGAATATTCAAGCTGTTTCACTACAGAGAACATGAGAACATAGTGTTTACACTGAGTTATGATTCAAAACTGTTATAGCCTGTTTTAGAGACTTTAAGAATTCATCGATCTGTATTCTTTCTAATGCCAGTGAAGGCAATAACCTGATCACATTTGGTTTGGCTTCACCTGTAAACACTTTAAACTCCTGTAATAATACTTTCTTCAACTCCTTAATCGCTTCGGGTACATCAAACCCAATCATCAATCCTCTTCCTCTTACATTTTGTAATTCAGGAATTGCTTTTAATTGTTCGATCAGGTACGTACCGTTTTCAGCCGTTTGCGTCATTAATTTTTCACTTTCTATTACTTCCAATACTGCCAACGCTGCAGCACAAGCTAAATGGTTACCACCAAATGTGGTTCCCAGCATTCCGTGTTTGGGTTGAATATGTGGTGCAATTAAAATACCACCTATCGGGAAACCATTACCCATACCTTTTGCCATGGAATAAATATCGGCGTCCACTCCGGCATAATCATGTGCAAAGAATTTACCTGTTCTCCCATATCCACACTGTACACTGTCTGCAACATATACAGCTCCATACTGGTTGCAGAGTGACCGAATGGTTTGCAGGAAGATCTCCGATGCTACATTAATGCCACCTACGCCTTGTATGCCTTCTGTTATTACGGCAGCTATGTTATTACCCTCTTCTACAAAACATTCATGTAAGGCATTTACATCATTAAAAGGAAGAAAGATAATATTGTCGGTTTCATTTACTGGTGCTACAATTGATGGATTATCGGTTGCTGCCACAGCCAATGATGTACGACCATGAAATGATTTTTTAAATGCCACTATTTTTTTTCTGCCCGTATGAAAAGATGCCAGCTTTAACGCATTTTCATTCGCTTCAGCACCGCTGTTGCAGAGAAAAAGCTGGTAATCAGTTTTGCCACTTACAGCCGCCAGTTTCTCGGCTAGTTGTTGCTGGAGTGGTATGATTACTGAATTGGAATAAAAAGCAATCTTGTTCAACTGTTCCTCTATTCTTTTTACCCAATGCGGGTGTGTATGGCCGATACTGATGACCGCATGCCCGCCATACATATCGAGATAACGTGTTCCCTTATCATCCCATACATATGAACCATTCGCTTTTTCGATGGTAATATTGTTCAGTGGATATACATCAAATAGTTTCATAGATCAAAGATTTATCTCGCCGCTTTTGATTTAAAAATAATTGGCCTTTAACTGTAGCCCTGTTTTTTCATCGAGACCAAATAACAGATTCATATTCTGCACCGCTTGTCCACTTGCACCTTTCAGCAGATTGTCAATGGCACTGTGTACAACCAGTTTGTTTCCCTGTTTTTCTACATGCACCAGGCATTTATTGGTGTTCACTACCTGTTTCAGATCGATCATCTGTTCGCTGTAATGAGTGAAAACTGCATCTGCATAATATTCGCGGTAAAGACTCTTTACTTCTTCCAGCGGTAAGCTACAGTCGATGACTGAACTGGTATAAATACCTCTTGTAAAATCACCTCTCCAGGGAACAAAATGCACTCCGGGGCCTTCACCGCTTACCGATAAAGGCGAATCGGGTTGTAACTGGTTCAGCGAAGCTGTAATTTCTTTGATATGCTGATGACTCAGTGATTTATACGCCTGTATATTATTGGCTCTCCAGCTAAAATGAGATGTATTGCTAAGCGATTGACCGGCTCCTGTTGATCCTGTAATACCTGTTGTATGCACATCACTTAATACCCCTGCTTTAGCAAGTGGTAATAAAGCGAGTTGAATGGCTGTTGCAAAACAGCCAGGATTGGCAATATTTTGTGCAGTAACAATTGCTTCCTTATTCAACTCAGGCAAACCATATACAAAAGTTCTTTCGCCATGTACAGCAGTTGCTGCTAAACGAAAATCCTGTGAGAGATCAATGATTTTTGTTGTGGAAGGAATACTATACTGATCCAGGAATTTTTTAGCATCACCATGTCCTACACAGAGAAACAATACATCTGCAGAAGTATATGGCTCATGGCTAAATAGCATTTCTGTTTCACCCAGCAAATCAGCATGTACTGTGTACAGTTGTTTACCGGCATTACTGGTGCTGTGTATATTAACAAACTCTGCGTGTGGATGATTCAATAAAAGTCTGATCAACTCTCCACCAGTATAACCTGCTGCACCAGTAATAGCCACTTTTACTTTTTTCATGACTGATCGGCTTTGATGCTATGATAAATAGCAGTCTGGTTACCAAATATTTTTGAGAAACCTCTTACATCTTCACCTGTCCATCCGCTGTTCATCTCACCGTATTTACCAAACTTACTACTCATCAGATCATTCGGCGATTCTATACCAATAACGGTAAAGCGATAAGGCATGAGTTGTACAAACACATCTCCCGTTACCTGTTGTTGCGAATGTTGCAGAAAGGCTTCTATATCTCTCATCACCGGGTCTAGTATTTGTCCTTCATGTAACCAGTTACCATAAAATTGCGCCAACTGGTCTTTCCAGCTTAACTGCCATTTGGTGAGTACATGTTTTTCCAGTGCGTGGTGTGCTTTCAGTATAACCATTGGTGCCGCTGCTTCGAAACCCACACGACCTTTGATGCCAATGATGGTATCACCTACATGTATATCTCTTCCAATACCAAACGGACCTGCAATAGATTGCACATACTGAATGGCTTCTGAAGGATATGCAAAATGCTGATCTTTTACACGGCGCAGTTCTCCTTTTTCAAAACCCAGTTTTATTTCTTCTGCGTCTGATTTGGTTACCTGTGTAGGCCATGCTTCTTCCGGTAACATGCCTTTTGAATGCAATGTTTCTTTACCGCCTACACTGGTTCCCCATAATCCTTTATTGATAGAGTAAGCCGCTTTTTCAAAATTCATATCTACTCCCTTCGATTTCAGGTAGCTGATTTCTTCTTCACGACTCAGCTTCATATCGCGTATGGGAGTTATAATTTCTACGCCTGGTATCATGATATGAAATACCATATCGAAACGCACCTGGTCGTTACCTGCTCCTGTACTGCCATGTACCACAGCTTTTGCGCCAAGCTTTTTTGTGTGTTCAGCTATATGCAATGCCTGACTTAATCTTTCTGCGCTTACACTTAATGGGTATGTATTATTCTTCAATACATTTCCATAAATAAGGAAGCGAATGATGCTATCGTAATAACTTTTTACCGCATCAACAGTGGTATGCGATTTTACACCCAGTTTATAAGCATGTGCTTCTATCTGTTCTAATTCTGTTGCTGTAAAACCACCGGTGTTTACAATTACACTGTGTACTTCATACCCCTTTTCATCGGTCAGGTATTTTACACAATAGGAAGTATCCAATCCGCCGCTAAAGCCCAGTACTACTTTGGTGCCTGCTGGAAGTGATGTGGGTAGGTTGCTCATACGATTCTTTGCTTTGCTTATTACGATAACCTGTAAAATCAGAGATTAAACAGGTGATGAAAAAATGATTTTGGTTTGATACTCGTTCCGCCATTTTCTTTTTTACGAAACATCCGCAACAGTTTGTGCTGTTTCAGTTTCATAAAACGTTCATATATTTTTGATTTCTTACTGAAATCCGATGATGTTTCTTCGGGCTCATAATGATCGGTTGGGTCGTATAACATGGCTGTGCAAAAACAATTCTTCCTGTCTTTGCTCATGAGCACTTCATAATTCACACAGCTTTTACATCCTGCCCAGAATTCTTCATCATCAGTGAGTTCACTATAGGTTACCGGCTCATACCCCAGATCGCTGTTGATTTTCATTACAGCCAGCCCTGTGGTAAGACCAAATATTTTTGCTTTAGGGTATTTTTCTCTCGACAGATTGAAGATGGTTCGCTTGATGAGTTTAGCCACACCACTTTTTCTGAATGGAGGCGACACCACCAATCCACTATTGGCCACAAAAGAATCATGGCCCCATGCTTCAATATAGCAGAAGCCTACCCATGTTCCGTCGGGTNNATAAAGCGATGACAGCTTTTCCTTCTTCCATTTTTTTGGCCACATAGTCGGGACTGCGTTTGGCAATACCTGTACCACGTGCTTTTGCTGATGATTCCATTTCATCAGTAATGGTTTGTGCATATCCTGTGTCGCCACTATTGGCTACACGAACAATGATATTTTGTTCCAACTTGAATAAATTAAATAACGTAAAGGGAACGACAGCTACCTGTCAGAAAACAATTCCGGGGAGTTTTCCACTGATAGGGGCAAGTGCCAGTTGCTCGTCCTATCAGCAACCACGTCGTGGTCGCGGGAGAAAGTTAAAAGCAGCTTCCATTGAAAACACCTGACGGGGTGCATTCAGTAAAAGGGATAAATAATTGGTCAGTATCTGCTTCACTTTAATAGCTTATTATGCTTTGAGGATGTAAAAGTATAACAGTTTGAGGTTATCAGGGCTAAATTTTTTATGAAAGGATTATTAAATCTGGCTTATATGCTTACAATTGTTAGCACAAAAAAGCCATCCTACCTAAAGCGGGACGGCTTTTCTATTATTTTCAGTGCTTTTTATAACGCTAACTTGTATATATCAAAGACCTAAGTACACTAAACAGGAATTGTTGAAACCTTTAAAGGTTTTCTTTCCCGGAAAGAAAATTGTGTCCATATTTCTTTAGCAAGAGAATATTTTTATCCATCGCTTTTTCATAATCATGATCCAATGGCATAAGTTCCGGCCAATTGATATTTGCATCATACCGTTGGAAGAACTGATGAAATATTATTGTTTTCACACCATCTTTTAAAAAATAGTGAAATCTTTGATCAAGAGGTTCAGCGGATAACTCAATAATTATCTTCTTTTTTGTGTATATTATTGTACATGTCCATGAATTTTTTATATCAACCTCTCCTATGATAAAATCATACTCTGTTCTTAGAAAATCAAATTTTTCTAATGCTTTATCCCTGTAGGCAATTAGAGTTTCATTTATTGTCATATACCTTTATTTACCATTAAATACTTCCATAATTTCCATTAAATAATATGGTCCATAATCCTGCATGTCATTTCCGGTTAATGGAAAAAAATCATCGAGCCCAATATCATAAAAAGCATAACCACGTTCTTTATAAAAACGTATAAAGTTTTTATTTTGTAAAAGCGTTTCGGCACTAGACCAATTAGGATCTGGTTTAAATGTTACAATAGTGTAGTCATTACCCAGCTCATTCTTTAGTTGGTTAGCAAAAAATTTAACTCTTTGTTCCTGTGTTCTTCCTATAACTACAATTTTCTTAGGCTCCCACCCTTCCATTACACGCTTTAATACAACATTTTGTCCAGTTGTTGGATTAATATACGATTTGGTTACAAATTTAAGCCCGGCACCCAGCCAGCGACAAATAACAGAATAATG
>DPWF01000405.1 GCA_003526435.1 Chitinophagaceae bacterium
AAGTCACTTTATATAAAGTGACTTTTTGTTTTATGGAGTTATATACTACAATTAAATTATCTCAGTCCTGAAGTATCAACCCTTGTAGGTGTTTCTTTTCCACTTACAATACCTCTTGAACTCAATGCAATAGCGCGGATAATGCGTGTCATATTTTCAATGTCAATGGTACTGAATTCATCAGATGCTTTGTGGTAATACGGATCAACATCAATCTTTGTAGTGGAGATGGTATGCGCCGGCACGCCTAAACGGGCCAGTGTTGCGTTATCTGAGCGATAAAATAATTGCTGCTCCGGATATGGATCTGGATGAAAAGTGAAATCGGTGCCAGCCAGGTTACCCTGTAATATTTTACCCATATCTGTTTTCTCGTAACCAGTTATGAACGCTGAATTCTTTCCCCATTTACTTTCCGATCCGATCATTTCAATATTAAACATTGCCATCACCTGTTTAGGATCGAACTGGCGTGAAAAATAAGTGGCTCCAAATCCTCCCACTTCTTCTGCTGTGAAAGCAGCAAAAATCAATGTTCTTTCATTGTTATTGATCTTCTTGAAATATTGTGCCAGTACCATCATAGCAGTGGTTCCGGCAGCATCGTCATTGGCACCGTTAAAAATAGAATCGGTCTGTACATTGCCATTTCTGTCTTTACCCATGATACCCAGGTGATCGTAATGACCTGAGAAAATTACATACTCATTCTTTTTGCTTTTACCCGGTAATACGCCAACAACATTCGCCAATGGCATTTCAGTAATCTCATGCTTACAGCTTACACTGTATGTTGCAGGATCAGTTGCTGCCAGTATAAACACCACATTCTTATCGGTTTTGAATATGTTCGACTTAAGACGTGTAAGTGTGTTGAAGGTTTTGGAAAAGCTGGTATCTACTATTACCACATAGTTTTTATTGGCACTCAGGTATTTTCTTGCTTCTGTACCCAGGTTGGCGCCGGCAGCAATTTTTACTTTTTCGTAGCCAGATTGTTCAGTGATATTTACTTCCGGCTGACAGGTAACCACTACCACATCTCTGCTGTCGAGACTAATGCCGCCAATACTTGCAGTAAGGCTGATGAATTTAGGGCGAACCATGGCAAACTGTTGTAAGAAATTACCACTGTTATTCCAGGTTTGCAGTCCTGTTTTTTTAAATTCATCGGCAATAAACGCTGCCGCTTTATCAATGCCTTTTGTAAACGTACGTCTGCCTTCCATTTCATCAGACGAAAGTGTACGTTCAATACGTTCTACTTCTTTTTGACTGATTAATTCTTCAACATTCTGTGCAGATGCAGCACTCACAATGAGGACTGTGAGCGATAAAAGATACTTTTTCATATTAGCGTTTGAGTGAGGGAAGACGTGAATGGGGAATGGAGAATGGTCAATGTTAGAAAAATTTATTCCCCATTGACCATTCACCATTCACATTATAAGCTCATCATTTCTTTAAACTTCACTGTTTGCCTGCGGCTTACTTCTATTTTTTCACCGCCTTTCAGGTCAACCAGCAAACCGCCGTTAAAGTAGGGTTCAATTTTTTCAATCCAGCGAAGGTTGATGATATGTTTCCGGTTGGCACGGAAAAACATTCTGTCATCCAGTCGTTCTTCCAGTGCGTTCAGCGATTTCAAGATCAGTGGTTTATTGGTACCAAAGAATACTTTTGCGTAGTTACCTACACTTTCAAATAAACGGATTTCACCCAGTTTCACAAACCAGCAACGTTCACCGTCTTTTACAAATACCTGGTCGTGCTCGGTAAGTGGCCCCCTGTTGATGCCGTTCAGTCCGGCAGACTCTTTGAACATTTCTGCCTGTAATTTCTGAATGGCATCAGCCAGTCGTTTGGGTTCAATGGGTTTCAACAGGTAATCGAGTGCGTTTACCTCAAATGCTTTGATAGCATATTCATCATACGCAGTCGTAAAAATTACTTTGGGGGCTTTCTCTACTTCTGCCAACAGATCGAATCCGGTTTTACCCGGCATCTGAATATCAAGGAAGATTAGATCAGGATTGAGGGTTTCTATTTTCTCGATACCATCATCCACATTTGCTGCTTCCTCAATCACTTCTATATCTGAATGATCCTGCAATAACTTTTTTAACTCATTTCGTGCAAGTCTTTCATCATCAATAATGATTGCTTTGATAGCCATAGCGCTGATTATTATATAGAATTATGAATAAACGTGTTGTACGGGCATTTTTACAGTGGCTTCCACCATATTGTTTCCAATATCCCTGATCTCAAAGTTAGCTTTTCCGCCGAATAATAATTTAAGTCTGTTTCTTGTGCTGTTGATACCAAATCCATCGTTACTGGTATTGTTATCCAGCTTACCGGTATTTCTGATGATCAGTTCGTGGTGATCATCACGATAGTCGGAAATTACTTTGATCAGGCCCCCGTCTTTTTGCTTGCCAATACCATGTTTAATGGCATTTTCTACTAAAGTTTGTAACATCATCGGCGGAACGGGCTGGTCAAGTGTATCCTCATCAATTTCATATTCCACCTGAAGCCTGTCTTCGAAACGTATATGTTCCAGTGCCAGGTAATCTTTTACAATATTCAGCTCTTTTTCAAAAGGCACGGTTTCCAGTTTTTCGGCCTGCATACTGCTACGGAGAATATTACTCAGTTCAGTAATGGCCGTACGGGCTCGGTTCGGATTCTCGTCAACCAGTGCCCTGATGCTGTTCAATGCATTAAATATAAAATGCGGGTTAATATGCGATTTAATGGTTTTCAGCTCCAGCTCTTTTACCAGGCTTTCCAGTCTCACTTTCTGAATCTCACTCTTGGTACCCAGTTCAACATAATGCCAAATGTAATAAATCGACACCCAAACCAATATCATGGGCGAATCGAAGATCACATTTGACAGGAACCTTTTTTCCACTGAAACCTTACGGGCAGGGTCGTATAAGCCAGACCATTCAACAATGGCACTGTTTGTTAAACTATATAAAACAATAATACTTAAAACTGTGATTGTCATTAACCACCATTTCTGTACCTGGATGGGTGGCCGCAACTCCATCTTCACAATCAACTCACGTAATAAATGCGTAAACACCAGCCCGGAAAGGATGGTAATGGCTAATCGGGGGTAAAAGATATAATTGGTACGGTTCTCAAAAATAAAGGCAAAGAAGACCATGGTCAGGCCATAGAACAACCATCCTCCTAACTGACACCACCAGTATAATGTAGATTTGCTCGTCCTCATGTATCAACAAATATAGAGGGAAAGCTTTCCGAACGAACCCTGATTTTTGATTAATGGCAAAAACCGCAGTTGTTTGGTGCAAATTAATGTTCCCGGTCGACGAACCTTCTTACCTGTAGACTGTTTCTTAACGTATCACTGGATATTGCTAAACACGAAAAACGTACTTTTACATTTCAAAGACAGCCCGCATGGAGATTAAACCCGGCCAGTTACTAAGCCAGATCAATCATCCCGACGACCTGAAAAAGCTCTCCAGAGAGCAATTACACCAGGTTTGTGATGAATTGAGACAATATATTATTGACGTAGTAAGCGTTCATGGTGGCCATTTTGGGGCAAGCCTGGGTGTGGTAGAATTGAGCGTAGCCCTTCATTATGTGTACAATACACCTTACGATCAATTGGTATGGGATGTAGGACACCAGGCTTATGGTCATAAAATCCTCACGGGCAGAAGAGACCAGTTTATTACCAACCGCAAATACAAAGGCCTGAGCGGTTTTCCGAAAAGATCGGAAAGCGAGTACGATACTTTTGGAGTTGGACACTCTTCCACTTCTATTTCTGCCGCTTTGGGTATGGCCATGGCTGCCAAGTACAAGGGAGAAAATCGCAAATCGGTAGCCGTTATTGGTGATGGTTCCATGACAGCCGGTATGGCTTTTGAAGCCATGAACCATGCAGGTGTAGCTGACAGTGATATGCTCATTATTCTCAATGATAACTGTATGAGCATCGACCCCAATGTAGGGGCATTGAAAGAATACCTTACAGATATCAGCACATCGCCTACTTATAATAAGGTAAGAGATGAGGTTTGGAACCTATTAGGTAAACTACCAGTGGGTAAAAACCTCAGCCGCGACCTCGCTTCCAAACTCGAAGCCAGTGTAAAAGGTGTAGTGAGCAAGAGCAGTAATTTATTTGAAGCACTGAAGATCCGGTATTTTGGTCCGATTGATGGTCATAACATTACCAAACTGGTTGATACACTGAAGGACCTGAAAGAAATTCCGGGACCTAAGCTCCTCCACATCATTACTACCAAAGGAAAGGGTTATG
>DPWF01000075.1:0-10654 GCA_003526435.1 Chitinophagaceae bacterium
ACGCCGGTGTAGGTAAAACTTATCGCATGTTACAGGAAGCGCATGCTTTACTGCGAAATGGAATTGATGTTAAGATCGGATATATTGAAACCCACAACAGGAAAGAAACGCATGAACTGTTGCATGGTTTGCCTGTAATACCCCGCCGCAAACTTTTTTATAAAGGGAAAGAGCTGGAAGAATTAGATGTTCAGGCCGTAATTAACTTACGGCCTGAAGTGGTGATTGTAGATGAACTGGCACATACCAATATTGAAGGAAGTAAAAATGAAAAAAGATGGCAGGATGTACTCGAAATAATTGATGCGGGCATCAATGTCATCAGCGCAGTAAACATTCAGCATATTGAAAGCCTGAATGAAGAAGTAAAACAGATAACTGGTGTAGAGGTAAAAGAAAGGGTGCCGGATAGTGTACTGGCACAAGCCGATGAAGTGGTGAATATTGACCTGACTGCGGATGAACTGGTGACCCGTTTAAAAGAAGGGAAGATTTATGAACAGGCAAAAATTGAAACAGCACTTAGTAATTTCTTTAAGAGCGAACATATTCTTCAACTGCGCGAACTGGCACTGAAAGAAGTGGCATCACAGGTGGAAAGAAAAGTGGAAACGGAGATTACCAAAGTAAATGCCATTAAACATGAAAAATTCATGGCCTGTATCAGCTCGAATGACCAGACCGCTAAAACAGTGATCCGTAAAACGGCGAGACTGGCCAATTATTATAACAGTAAATGGTATGTGCTGTATGTGCAAACACCCGGGGAAGCCACCGATAAAATTGCGCTCGATAAACAAAGACACCTGATCAACAATTTTAAACTGGCTACAGAACTGGGTGCCGAAATCATCAAAACAGAAAACCCCAATATTGCAAAAGCCATTATGGAACAGTGTGATGAAAGACAGATTACCACCATCTGTATCGGCAAACCACACTTAAGCCTGTTTCGCCTCATACTGGCCACCAATGTATTTAATGAGTTACTGAAAAAATTGTCGAGCAGTGATATTGACCTTGTAATTTTAAGCTGATGAAAATTAAACAGAAACTGCAACTGGGTATGGGGCTGCTTTTTGCCATGATATTATTATTGGCATCGCTCAGTGTGTTTTACATCAACAGGCTGAGTAATGATACAAAAAATATATTGGTAGCCAATTACAATACGCTTGATTATTCAAGAAAAATGCAGATGGCACTGGATAACAATATTCAGTTGCCCCAAAACCAGCAACTCTTTTCTGAAAACCTTGCATTACAACAGAAAAACATCACCGAAACAGGAGAAGCACAACTTACCAGTAGTCTGGCAACACATTTTGGTTTGTTACAACAGAACTTCAACGACTCGCAACTGGTAAAAAATATCCGCAGAGATATATCCAATATCATGCTGCTGAATATGCAGGCTATACAGCGCAAGAATAAAGTGGCAGAAACCACATCAGATAATGCTGTTTTCTGGATCAGTATTATAGGAACCATCTGTTTCATCATTGCTTTTACCCTGCTGTTTAACCTGCCTGGTAATATTGCCAATCCTGTAAGAGAGTTAACCGCCAGTATTAAGGAGATTGCAGAAAGAAATTATTCGCGGAGACTTCATTTTAACAAAAAAGATGAGTTTGGGGAACTCGCCGCATCCTTTAATACCATGGCCGAAAAACTGGAAGAATACCAGGCCAGCAGCGTACAGAAATTACTGATTGAAAAGAAAAGAATTGAAACACTGATTAACAACATGAACGATCCTGTAATAGGTCTTGATGAAAACAAAAAAGTATTGTTCATGAATCATATGGCGCTCAGGATTTCCGGACTAAAACCGGAACAGGTTACTGGGAAACCTGTAGAAGAACTGGCACTGCACAATGATCTTATTCGCTCACTTGTACAGGAACTGTACAATGGAAACCTGCAGAAAGAAACAACGAAGCTGCCGGTAAAAATATATGCCGACAATAAAGAAAGTTATTTTGAAAAAGAAATTATTCCCATCAAAATTATTCCTACAGGTGAGCAGGTAGAAAAATTGATGGGTACGGTTATTCTTCTTCAAAACATTACACCGTATAAAGAACTCGATTTTGCCAAAACAAATTTTATTGCCACGGTTTCACATGAGCTCAAAACCCCTATTTCATCTATTCGGATGAGTTTGGATCTCCTCGAAAACAAACAACTCGGAGAACTCAATACCGAACAGAAAAGCATGGTAGAAAGTATTAAAGAAGATACCGCCAGACTGCTGAAAATTACGGGTGAGTTACTCAATATGACACAGGTGGAAACAGGTTCCATACAAATGTCGGTGATGCCCGCATCTGTAAAAGAAATGATTGATTATGCCATCGGTACCAATAAAGTGGCAGCGGAGGATAAAAATATTACGCTTGTCTGTAAGGTACCCGACTATCTTACATCGGTGCTGGCAGACAAGGATAAAACAACATGGGTACTCAATAACCTTGTGTCGAATGCCATTCGTTACAGTTACGACAACGCAACCGTACTCATCGGTGCAAGAGAAGAAGGGAACCAGATTCGTTTCAGTGTAACCGATACGGGTCAGGGTATTGAACCCAGGTATATGAACCGGGTTTTCGATCGCTATTTCCGTATTCCCGGAACCAAAAAAGAGGGTACAGGTCTTGGACTGAGCATCAGTAAAGAATTTATAGAAGCACAGGGCGGCAGAATGGAACTGCAATCGGAATATGGTAAGGGAAGTGAGTTTGCTTTTTACCTGGAGAAAGGAGAATGAACAGAAGAACAGAAAAATATCCAACTTCGAAATTGGACATTGGATATTTCTCTGTTCCTCTGTTTCATTAACTTCACGTCATGACCGGCAGTAAATACCTCAAGTACCTGAACCCGCTAACGCTGTTCGATACCAAGCGTACACGCGATATCTTTCATGTAAACCCTACTGTAATACCTGAAAGGGTGGAAGCCAGTGAAATTAAAGTGAAAGTGTATGATTATGATGCCACAGTCTTAACAGAGACGCAACTGAACTGTATTCAAGACTGTTTTACCTATCGCGATAACAAACATATTTCCTGGATCAATGTAGACGGCATCCGCAAAGCCGACGTGGAAGCGGTATGTAATCATTTTGGTATTCACTATCTCATTGTAGAAGATATTATGAGCGTGAGCCAGCGGCCGAAGATGGATGAAATGGATAATGTATTATTCTGTTTGCTCAACATGCTGTATTTCAATGAACAAACAGGTGCTGTAGAAACAGAACAGATCAGTATCGTATTGGGCAAAGGTTTTGTACTCTCCTTCCAGGAAGATGCAGGAAGAGATGTGTTCAACCCCATTCGCGATAAACTGAAACTGGCCGGTAGTAAACTCAGGGTTAGTGGTGCCGATTATCTTTGTTATGCCATGCTCGATATGATTGTAGATAACTACTACATCGTAATGGAAAAACTGGGCGACAGGATAGAACAACTGGAAGAGCGAATTATTCGTGGCAGCAATACCCGCACGCTGGCAGTGATTAACAGCCTGCGAAAAGAACTGATTGTGCTGAAAAGAAATGTGAGTCCGGTAAGAGAACTCATCAATGGTTTTATACGCAGTGAAAGTGATTTACTCGAAGAAAGAACCACCAAATATTTTAAAGATGTGTACGATCATATTCTGCAGGCCAATGACCTTGCGGAAAACTATCGCGATATGATGATGAACCTGCAGGATCTTTACCTGAGTAATGTAAACCTTAAGACCAATGAGGTCATGAAAGTAATGGCCATTGTAACCTGTTTACTGGCACCCGCCACGGTTATAGGTGGCATCTTCGGCATGAACTTCGATCGCATCCCCTATCTCCACCACCAATACGGCTTCTTTATCGCCGTAGGTCTCATGCTGGTAGTACCGGTGTGGATGCTGGTGCTGTTTAAAAGGAGAGGGTGGTTTTAGAAACAGAAGAACAGAGAAACAGAGGAATGTCCAACTTCCAGGTAAATTCCTATTTGGAAGTTGGACATTCCTCTGTTCCTCTGTTAAATATTCTCCTACACCTTCACCAATTTCCACTTTCCTCTCTTAAACAATATTACACTGGTAATACTGATACAGGTTTCGGTGACTACGATGGCGATGAATACGCCGGTGGTACCGAAGTTGAGTGTTTTAGAAAGTAAAATAGCAAAGGGTATCTGGAAAATCCAGAACCAGAATAAATGTATCCAGGTAGGGGTGCGGCTGTCGCCGGCACCATTAAAGGCATTGATCATCACCATACCCACACCATAGAAAATATAACCCAGGCTTACGATACGCAGCGCAGAAGTGGCCGTACCACTTACATTGGGGTCCTGTGTAATAAGACCCACAAAAAATTCGGCACCTACTACAAAGAGTACAGAAACAAAAGCCATAAAAACAGCATTGTAACGTGCTGTTTTCCAGACCGACTGTTCTGCACGATCGGGTTGATTGGCCCCAAGATTTTGTCCTACAAGTGTGGCGGCCGCATTGCTCAAACCCCATGCAGGCATGAGGAAAAAGATAAGCAGGCGGATGGCAATGGTATAACCTGCTACTGCATCGCTGCCAAAACCGGTGATGATACGGGCCATCACGATCCAGCTTGCCGATGCGATGATGAACTGTAAGGTTCCGGTTGATGCAATATTGGCAATGGATTTGAGTATGGCAGCATCTGGCACAAAATGTTTTTTCAGAATGCGGATGATACTTTTGCCTTTAAACAAATGATAGAGCTGATACAATACACCAATACCACGACCGGTAGTAGTGGCGATTGCGGCACCTGTTAATCCAAACTGGTTAATGAGAATGGGACAAAGAATGATATTACAGATATTGGCCAGCCATAAACTTTTCATGGCCATGGCTGCATCACCTGCACCACGGAAAATACCGTTGATGAGGAAGAGCAGCATAATTACAATATTACCTGTGAGCATGATGCGGGTATAGTTGGTACCCATTTTCACCACTTGTTCATCGGCACCCATGAGTGCAAGTATATCGGCTGCAAAGAAAACACCGAGTATGCTAACAATAATGGAAACGCCTGCACAGAGTAATAAAGCCTGTGCACCTGCATGAGCTGCTTCTTCCGGATTTTTTTCACCCACTCTCCTGGCCACCATGGCAGTGGCTGCCATACTTAAACCGATAGCGATGGAATAGATAAGGGTGAGAAAAGATTCGGTAAGACCCACTGTGGCGGCTGCACCTGCACCGAGTTTGCTTACAAAGAAAATGTCTACCACGGCAAACACCGATTCCATGCACATTTCAAGTATCATGGGAATGGCCAGCATGAACACGGCCTTCCGGATACTACCCTGGGTAAAATCCTGGTGCTCGCTGTTGAGTGCTTCACGGAAATAACTGAAGAAGCCCTTTTTGGGCGTATTTGTTGGTTGAATATTCGTCATTGTTGGAATAAGTTAAATAGAAAATTAATACGCCTAAGGCGTATGGTAATAAGGGTTGCGGAGAAAATTGGGTAGCAGAACGATGGTTATGTACCCTGCTTAGTTGTTCATAAAACCAGTATTGGTGGAAATATCCTCAGGCCATTATTCTGCCGGAAGCGGAACAAAAATATCTTTTTTACCCGCAAACAGGAGGAAAAAATATGGATGAGTGGCGAAAAAAAAATTAGGAATAGATTTTTTGGTCACAGATTCATCGATGAATAAGATCAGGGCTGAGTTGTTTTTAGAAGGAGAGTTGTATATTGTTAATGCTTAATAACCAACGATATCCGAGAACTGTTTTGGTTCCCTGGAGCCAAACCCTGAGCAAATGCCCCGACAGCAATGTCGGGGTTTTGTATTTTAAAAATAATTGCAGCGACAGGTATACCCGTGGCTGTCTTTTAACGTATATATAATCTGTAAAGACTCACCAGTTAAATGGTTGAATATCAAAATTATATATCTTTAAATCAAAGTTCAATATCCCCCCGATGAGCTGTTTGTGGAAGATAATATCCAATATCTATACGCTTATTGCTAATAGGTGTACAATGAGATTTATACTTATTGTACTTATGGTAATATTATCCAAAGCCTCATATGCTCATTCAACGATTGGATTAACGCCCCCAGGTACTGCAACGGCAGCTTGTGTTGGCAATACAATAAGCCTGACATCAGAATCCGATGAGGCGGGTGCTGATTTTGCGATAGTTCTGGTAAGTATTAATGGGGGAGCTTTTAATACTACAGGCTCTGCTTCTGCAACCTCTGGAGGAGCATTAAAAACTTATGTTTTCAATAGCCTTTCATTTGTTCTAGCAAATACATCTACCACTTTTGAATATAAAGTACGATTTGGTCCAACAGCTAACGACGCACAATTCGGTTTACCTGGTTCTTTTGAAACAACAAATACAATAACAATAACAATAAACCCCCTTCCAACTGCTACTTTAACTGCATTGGGTGGAATTAACACAGCTTGTCAAAATGCTTCATCTCCAACAGTAAACATAACGGGCGTTATCGGCACAGCACCATTTACGTTTACTTATAGAATTACTGATCCTCTCGGAAATGTGGGTAGCAACCAAACGATTCAATCTACAGGAAATCTTGCACAGCTTACTGTACCTACCAGTACAACAGGTACATATACCTATGAGCTGCTACAGATACAGGATGCAAGTTCTACTACCTGCACAAATGCTTCAACAGCAACGTTGACGATGACAATTAATCCCAATCCGACGATTCTTATTTCTCCATCTAATCCTGAGATATGTCAGGGTACTTCTTCTTTTAATGTTCAGTATATAACAACCAACTCACCGGACAGGTATAGCATACAATGGGCGGGAGCAGCTATAACGGAAGGGTTTCCTGATGTCAACGTTTCAATGGCTTCGGCAAACTTATCTACCATAACAGGAACTATAACTGTTGCGGTATCAAATACAGCACCGGCTGGAACTTATAGTGGAACATTAACGGTTAGAAATAATACCACAATGTGCTCGTTTAGCGGCACCGCACAGTTGGTAGTTAATCCGTTACCTGTTTTAGGGACAATAACGGGATNNGGATTAACCCCTGTATGTGTTGGTTCAACCATAAATCTATCAAATTCATTAAGCGGAGGCTCGTGGACAGTTGATAATGCCAACTCAACAATAGGAATTTCTTCGGGAGTCCTTACTGGTTCAGCAGCCGGAACATCAATAGTAACTTATTCAGTTACAAATGGGAGTGGGTGTTCTAGTTTAACGACGACGACGGTTACGGTCAATGCATTGCCTACGGTTAATACTATAACAGGAGTAAGCCCTGTTTGTGTTGGATCAACGATTAACCTAACAAATACAACATCATCGGGTGTTTGGTCGGTGAATAATGCAAATGCGGGTATCAATATAAGTGGAACACTAACAGGCCAATCAGCCGGAACGGTCAATGTTAGTTATACAGTTACTGATGTTAATAGTTGTACAAATTTGACGAGTACAACAGTCACAATAAATGCGCTTCCTGTAGTGAATGCAATAGCAGGAGCGGCAACAGTCTGTGTTAATTCAACAATTAATTTATCAAATACAACAAATGGTGGTGTATGGTCGGTGAATAATACAAATGCTACGATTAGCGGTACAGGTGTTCTTGCTGGACAATCATCTGGTACAACAACAGTGTCTTACGCAGTTACAGATGGAAATAATTGTACAACTACAGTTACATCCAATAAAACCATAAATGCATTACCAGCGGTATCTGCGATTACTGGTTTAAATGCCGTTTGTGTTGGTTCAACAATCAATCTTTCAAATGTTACGAATGGTGGTGTATGGTCGGTGAATAATACAAATGCTACAATTAGTAATGCAGGCGTTTTAACAGGTCAGGCATCTGGTACAACAACAGTATCTTATGCAGTTACCGATGGAAATAATTGTACAACTACAGTTACATCCAATAAAACGATAAATGCATTACCAGCGGTATCTGCGATTACTGGTTTAAATGCTGTTTGTGTTGGTTCAACAATCAATCTTTCAAATGTTACAAATGGTGGTGTATGGTCGGTGAATAATACAAATGCTACGATTAGCAATGCAGGCGTTTTAACAGGTCAGGCACCTGGTACAACAACAGTGTCTTACGCAGTTACAGATGGAAATAATTGTACAACTACAGTTACATCGAATAAAACCATAAATGCGTTACCTGTAGTAGCTGCTATTGCCGGGGTGAATGATGTTTGTGTTGGTTCAGCAATCAATCTTTCGAATGTTACAAATGGTGGCGTATGGTCGGTGAATAATACAAATGCTACGGTTAGTGGCACAGGTGTTCTCACCGGACAATCATCTGGCACAACAACAGTATCTTATGCAGTTACGGATGGGAATAATTGTACAACCACAGTTACATCGAATAAAACCATTAACGCATTACCAGCGGTATCTGCGATTACTGGTTTAAATGCCGTTTGTGTTGGTTCAACAATCAATCTTTCAAATGTTACAAATGGTGGTGTATGGTCGGTGAATAATACAAATGCTACGATTAGCAATGCAGGCGTTTTGAAAGGTCAGGCATCTGGTACAACAACTATATCCTATACAGTAACAAACGCTAACAATTGTACAGCAACAGCTACATCAATTAAAACCATTAATTCATTACCAACACCAGCTATTAATGCAAGTGGCCCTTTAACTTTCTGTGCGGGCAATTCCGTAACCCTCACTGCAAGTGGTGGAACAAGTTATGTATGGAGTAACACATCCACCAATGCGTCTGTCACCAATATCACCACATCAGGTACATACTCGGTTACCGTTACCGATGCCAATAACTGTTCTGCCACATCAGCACCGGTAACTATTACAGTGAATGCAAATCCAACCCTAATCATTACCAATCCCGCTGCCGTATGTTCACCCGGTACGGTCGACCTTACTGCGGCTTCCATTACAAACGGCAGTACAGCAGGATTAAATTATACTTACTGGTCCAATGCAGCAGGTACAACATCACTCAGCACGCCATTTGCCATCGGCAATGCGGGTACATATTATATACGGGGTACCAATACGGTAACCAACTGTTCTGCTATTCAACCGGTAGTAGTAAACATCAATCCACAGGCAGTAATGCAGATCAATACACCTGCTGCTGTTTGTTCACCACAAACAGTTGATCTCACTGCAGCAGCCATAACCAATGGTAGTGCCGCAGGACTCAGCTATACTTATTTTACCAATGCCGCCGCTACCAATACACTTGGTAATGCCAATGCGGTAAATAGTTCGGGTGTGTATTATATAAAGGGCACGCCGGTTTCGGGTTGCAGTGCGGTGGTACCTGTAACGGTAACCATCAATCCATTGCCCACACTGGTTATCAATAATCCGTCGGCAGTTTGTTCACCACAAACTATTAATCTCACCACTCCTGCCATTACAGCGGGTAGCAGTGCGGGTTTGAGTTTTGCCTATTTCTCCAATGCAGCATTAACCACACCGGTTAGCAATGCACAGGCTGTAAACAATTCAGGTATTTTTTATATCAGGGCCACAGATGCCACAACGGGTTGTGCAAGATCGGGAGCAGTAACAATCCAGATAAATGCTGCACCACAGGGTGTATTACAAATACCTGCCGGTACAATCATTTGCGAAAACAGTTCACTTACACTTAATGCATCAGGCGCCAGCAGTTACCAGTGGCTACTCAACCAGCAACCCATCAGTGGAGCCACTGCTGCTGCTTATGATGCTGTTGCTGCAGGTAATTATTCCGTTCGTTTCATTTCGGCACAGGGTTGCGAAGCGGTATCAGCCAATACAGTTCAGCTCGAACTGCTGAATAAACCAACAGTACAGTTTACGCTTACCAATGCCTGTGCGGGTGTGTCTACCAGTTTCAGTAATACCTCTGTAACAAGCGCCAGTGGTGGTATTAACTGGTTATGGGATTTTGGTGATGGCAGCAGTTCCAACCAGTTTTCGACCACACATATTTACAACAGCGCAGGTACGTACTCTGTTCGTTTAACAGCTACCAGTCCGGTATGTGCCGGCTTTAACGAAACATCGGTTCAAACCTATCGTGTACAGTCGGCATTGCCTGGGGTACGTTATAAGGATGTGGATGTATTAAAAGATATTCCCGCTACCATCACTGCCCGGGCCATTGGTACCCGCTTTCTGTGGCAGCCGGCAGCCGGCGTAAGTAATATGAATATTGCATCACCCAGTATTCGTGTGGTTACCACTACAGAATATACCGTAGCTATTACCAACGATATTGGCTGTACTACTACCGATACCGTTTTGGTGAAAGTAATACCGGGTGTAGATATTTATGTGCCACAGGGTTTCACACCTAATAACGACGGACAAAACGATCGGTTATACCCTATACTGGTAGGTATGAGGCAACTGAATTATTTCCGTGTGTTTAACCGATGGGGGAATATGATATTCAGTACCAAAGAAAGCAGCGCACAATCAGGCTGGAACGGTCTGTACCTGGGTGTTATGCAACCCGTGGGTTCTTATACATGGATGGCTGAAGCGGTAGATCTGCAGGGAAACCTGGTGCGGAAAACGGGAACGGTGTTGTTGTTGCAGTAGCGTGAATGGTGAATCGTCAATCGTGAA
>DPWF01000075.1:10713-14140 GCA_003526435.1 Chitinophagaceae bacterium
ATTCACGATTGACGATTCACCATTGACGATTGACATTCAAAAAAAATTATGAGAAAATATATCATTTGTATCTTATTATTCTTGTGCATCAGCACTTTATTGCATGCACAGGACCCGTATTTTTCTCAATACTATAGTTCACCGCTTACTTTCAATCCTGCGCTTACCGGTTATTTTAACGGAGCACATCGTCTCGCCATTAATTATCGTAACCAGTGGGCCAATATCAGTTCACCCTATCAAACGGGGGCCATTTCTTTTGATACACGTATCATGCAAAATAAAATTGCGGCTAATGATAAATGGGGTTTAGGCGTACAGGCTTTATACGACCAGGCAGGTGCCGGCGTTTACAAGAACAGTTATATAGCCTTGTCAACAGGTTTTAACAAAGGACTGGATGCAGATGGTAACCAGTCGATCGGTATTGGTGTGCAGGCGGCATATGCAAGACATGTGGTTGATTTCAGTAAAGTAAGTTTTGCCAACCAGTTTACCAGCAGCGGTTTTGATTTATCGGTACCCAGTGGCGAAACCATCAATAACAGGTCGGTAGGTTATGCCGATCTGAATATTGGTGTATTGTATAATTATGGAGACGATAATGGAAATAATTTTAATGTAGGTGCTTCGGTGTATCACCTGCTGAACCCTTCACTGAGTTTTTTCAGTGCACAAAACAGCAGACTGGCGAGACGTTATGCCATTCATGCAAGCGGACTTTTACAGGTAAACGAAAGGGATCATCTTTTCTTCAGCACCAATTTTATGCAGCAGGCAAGAAATAACCAGACCGTAATAGGTGCGGCTTATGGATGGGGAATTGGTGATACGGATGCGCATTTTTATGCTGGCGCCTGGTTAAGGGCAAAAGATGCCACTTATCCGTATATCGGATTGCGAACAAGTAATTATCAGATAGGTATCAGCTACGATATCAATCATTCCGATCTGAAAAAAGCTAATGGATTTACAGGCAGCAGTGAATTGTCTTTTATTTATTTCTTTAACCAGAAGGATAAACGGAATAGTATTCCGTGTTTTTTTTAGAGAAGTCCGGGAGAGGGGGAGACCGAAAGTCCGAAAGACCGGTATCTCTTTCTGTGTATGCTGTGCCTTCAGTGGCAGTTGTTGTTTCCATAGAAGGCATGGTGTAAATGTTTAAAGAAAATCATCTTCCGGATTTTCGGACTTTCGGTCTCCCTGTCTTTCGGACTTCTTCAACACGAACACCGTCACCCTCACATCATCCTCCAAAACGAATTCATCCTTCATGATCTGGAAAGGCATCCATTTTTCAATAAAGGGTTTTGCCATGATGCGTTGTGGTGTACTTAAGATGATCAATGTGTCTTGTTCAAGAAAAAAAGAAATAAGTTGATCAAGTGCTTCAAAAGAAGCGGGATCATAATTTACATCGCTTAAGAGTACAACTTCTGCAAAAAGATCTGGAGGAATATGATGCCAGTTGATAATCCTGGTTTCAATATTACTGATACCATTTTCGGTGGCCGACAGTTTTACAAATGATAAAGGTTCATTCAGGTAATCGCTCGTAATAACGTTTTTTGCCCATTTTGCTGCCACAAGAGAAGGAAGTCCAAGACCTGCAGCCAGCTCAAGCACCTGTTTATCGCGAACAAGCGCAGTATTTTTTACCATAAATTCCGATAAAGCAATAGCAGCGGGCCAGCATTTACCCCAGTAGGGGAAATCTTTTATTTTGTGTTTCTGCCATAATCGACGCAGATCTTCAGGATCAGGCAATATGAGTTTTACGGAGCCAGATTCAAAATGATATATTTTTTCCACTGAAATCAAGAAATCAATGCTTATATGATTGAACGAGTTCGTATAGTTTTTCTATAACAGGATCTTTGCCAGATAAAAGTGCCGATGGTTGGAAAGGTATAAAAATATCGGGCTGAACTCCTTTCGATTTTTTGTCTGCCAGAGCAGCCTCATAAACAGCCATTGCACAATAACCGTAGAGACCCGTAACAGGAAGTTGAAATGTTGAGTTCTCTCCCGTTAGATTAATTCTTTCACCTGTGGCTTCTCCAATGATGGTGCCCATACCGGATGATTTTACAGCAATGGCTGTCATATGTGCCGATGAGTAGGTAACGGGACCAGTAAGCAGGTAGAATTTCTCTGAGAATAAATTTTCCTTTTTAATACTGCTATCAAGCGGCTTGTTAGTAAAACGCATGGTATAGTTGCTGTCTTTCTTTATGCCGTTTTTCATAAAGTTTTGCATCACCCTGTACATGCTACTGTTTTCTTTGAAACGTTTCATCATTGATCCATTCCGGAGAGTTTTACTAACAACATCCATATAAGGTTGTCTTGCAATATAGGCCAGCAAATGATCGCCGATGGAAGAATTACCTCCGCCGTTGTTACGGATATCAAAAGCAACATGTTGTATGTTTTGCTGTTTGATTACTGCGAAAGCGGAATCAATAAACCTAATGCCTTCCGCATAATTATTGTAACCGATACAGGTAATAATGGCTAAACTGAGATCGTTACGCAGTTGTAAATTCCATTTTCGTTTTGGAAACTGCCGTTGAAAAAAACCATTTATGGTAATACCATCCGTATTTATTGTTGTGAGTTGTTTAAGAGAAGGGTCAAAACAATCAATTTGATAATTGCCCTCCCAGCCAAATGCCGACCAGGGTAAAAAGGGAAATAATCTGGATAAGCCAGCTTCGCGCATTCTATCATGATCTGCCGGAATAACTGGTAATATTCTTTTCAGAATATCAGTAATTGAAATTTTGTTGATGGCAGTAATCATATGCCCTCTGTACAATGTGGAACTATCTTTCCAGTTTTCTGTGATCCAAACGGTATCGTTATAAAGTTTTACACGGTAAGGAAATAGTTGCCCGTTTCTTTTCTCTAAAGCCTCCACTTCTTCAAAGCCGAAATCAAAGGTCATCGCTGTATGTCCATCATTGTATTGCGTAGTAGCTGGCGCTGCTAACTCAAGGAATTCCCATCTTTTCATGGGCTTGTTAATTTTTTTCCTGATATCGCGCCACACCTGTTCAGATGCTAAACTATCTGTACTTGCCCACAGGTCGGGATGATTTTGGGTAATGATTTTATACAGACTATCATAATCACTCAGAAGTTCGTCTACGGAAAAAATACGGGTATGTAAAGAGTCCTGCTGTGCATTAANNAGTACTTGTAAATGAAAAAGAAAAAACAACGAGACTGAATTTGAGTAATTTATAGATCATCGTTACTTTGATTTTAACAAATCAAAACTGATTCTGTTTTTAATTTGTTGAGTGTATCAAAAGTCGGGACGAAAAGTGAATAAGGCAACCACATGAATGTGTGAACAGGAAATGATTGTTTCAATATCAAACCCTGCGCAAACTCCCCGTCCTTCTTTCTCTGCGGTTCC
>DPWF01000147.1 GCA_003526435.1 Chitinophagaceae bacterium
AGTGACCAATGGCCACAAAAAATCCATTGATAGGTATTTCCTGTGTTTCATTGGTTTTATTGTTTTTTATACGAACTGCTTCTACCTTTTTCTCACCCAATATTTCATCGGTATCTGTGTTCCAATACACTTGAATGTTGGGAGCATTGAGTACACGATCCTGCATTATTTTGCTGGCACGCATCTGGTCGCGGCGGATAAACATGTGAACCTTGGTACAGAGTTTTGATAAATACAATGCTTCTTCTGCTGCCGTATCTCCTGCTCCTACAATGGCCACGTCTTTTCCCTTAAAGAAAAAGCCATCACATACGGCACAGGCGCTCACACCAAAACCATTCAGCCTTTGTTCGCTATCCAGTCCCAGCCATTTGGCCGATGCACCGGTACTAATGATCACAGCATCTGCTTCAATCCATTTTTCTTCATCAATTTCCACACGATAGGGCTGTTTACTGAAATCTACCTTGGTAGCCAGTCCATACCTGATATCGGCTCCCATACGGGCAGCCTGTTTTTCGAAATGAACCATCATTTCAGGCCCTTGTATACCTTCCGGATAACCGGGATAATTTTCTACTTCCGTGGTAATGGTGAGCTGACCTCCAGGCTGAATACCCTGGTATAAAACAGGTTTCATATTTGCACGGGCCGCATAAATGGCTGCGGTATAACCTGCCGGCCCCGAACCTATAATCAATACATGTACTTTTTCTGTTGCTTCACTTGCCATACTTGTTGTTTTACTATTTAGACGAACAAATTTATACAACCCTTGCAGTTAATGGGTTTGTGTTTTACACAATCAGGGGTTATTTGGGGATAATCAGGCTCCGATACTGTGCCGCATAACCACAAAAGGCACCCAATGCACCATTGCTGATATTGCCAATGACCTTGCCGGGTGATGAAAAAGGATTGCCTACGGATTGAAAGTTGAATTCCCAGGTGCGCCAGAAATCATAGGTGGGCTTGGTAATATTACACAGTTTTATTGTGGCTGTATCTCCTTTTTTAAAGAATCCGTATTCTTCAAAATCGATCTCTTCATTTCTGTTCACACCTTTATCAATCTGTATTTCATATGTTTTGCCATCAATGATATTATCGTCAAAAACACTATTACCTCCCGGTAGAAATGGCTGTCTGTTGACGCTGGTAAAATAGCGGATATAATTGCCTAATCCGGGCGGGTCTGTTACNNGCACCACTTTTGTACTGTCTTCATTATTCGGTGCTTTTTTCCACCAGAGTGAATCCATGGTTTTAGTTAACATCGGAATTTCTGTTTCACTGCTGTAAGTCTGACCATCTACTGTTATTGTGAGCTTGTATTTTTTACCAAATTGTCCAAGCAGTTGCTGCGGACTTAATGGATCATTGCTGTAAAAAAAAATGCGGTTCCCATTGGCTCCCCTTACTTCAAATTCTTTCATTGGATACACTGTATTGCCTTCCTGGATGGTTATTACAGCATTGTGTACGAAGGAGTTGGCCAGTTCAGTTGAATCAATACTGGAGAAGAAATTGAGTGAGCGACTTAACAGTATGAAGGGAGGCCGGTTATTTTCAATTTCGGCATCCACCACGAGTTTGGGTGCGGAAGTATTGGGAACGATAGCAATATCTCTTTCACAACCAGTCAATAATATCATCAGCAGCAAAAATCCTGTCCAGCGTTTCATGGTACAAATTTATTTCAAATTGAGTGATCTGAAATGTTATAAAAAAGCCTCCCGGTTTTATCGGGAGGCTTTGTCAATTTTGGGTTGAATTAACCGAGGTACGCTTTCAGTGCGTTGCTGTGACGCGCTTTCTGTAAACGTTTGATGGCTCTTTCCTTGATCTGGCGGATACGTTCTTTGGTAAGATCGTATTTCATACCGATCTGTTCAATGGTTACTCCATTTTCGCCGTCGAGACCAAAATAAGCATTTACGATCTCGGCTTCACGTGGGCTGAGTGATTTGAGTACACGGCGAATTTCTTCACGCAGTGAATCTTTCATCACATCATCATCGGTATCATCGCTACCTTCCAGTAAATCGCCCATGGCCACATCTTCTGCTTCGTGTACAGGTGCGTCGAGTGAAGTGTGACGGGTGTTACTCTGGAAAATGTTGTTGATCTCGGTTTCGCTCATTTCCAGGATTTCGGCCAGCTCTTCTGTTGAAGGCTCGCGTTCATGTTCCTGTTCAAAAGCCATATAGGCTTTATTAGCTTTGTTATAGGTGCCAATTTTGTTTTGAGGCAGGCGGACCAATCTGCCCTGCTCTGCCAACGCTTGTAAGATGGACTGGCGAATCCACCATACGGCGTATGAGATGAACTTAAAACCCTTGGTTTCATCGAAACGCTGGGCTGCTTTTATCAAACCGAGGTTTCCCTCGTTGATCAGATCGCTAAGAGAAAGGCCCTGGTGTTGGTACTGCTTAGCAACAGATACCACGAAACGTAAGTTGGCCTGCACCAGTTTGTCGAGTGCTCGCTGATCACCCATTTTGATTCTTTGGGCCAGTGTAGTTTCCTCCTCAGGTGTGATCATCGGAATTTTAGAGATCTCCTGTAAGTACTTCTCAACGGCTTGGGAATCGCGATTGGTAATCTGTGTTGCAATTTTGAGCTGCCTCATGTTGTGCTATTATCTATTTATTATAAACGACTATTAGACCCTGAATGTTGCATAAAAGCTGTCAACTGTTTCGTTAAAATTTAGCAGCAAACCGGCTTTCAGAAGCGTGCAAAAGTACAACTCAGCCTCCGAATATGCCAGTTTTTGTGGAAAAACTTACATAAATGGGCAAAAAATACTGCATTTTAACTGATTCTGCCCTCTGCAATCGATTGATCAACAGTCTCTTCTGTTTTATGCTCCTCCTTTAACCGCTTCAGTTTACCTCCATAGGCTATTTTGGTAAAGAGTACAAAAAGTACCGGTACCACAAATATGGCCAAAGTAGTAGCCGCCAACATACCTCCGAAAACGGTCCATCCAATCGTCTTTCTTGACTCTGCCGCAGCACCACTTGCAAATACCAGTGGTAATACTCCCAGAATAAAGGCAAAGGAAGTCATGATAATGGGTCGTAAACGCAATTCAACAGCCTGGAGGGTTGCATGCACCACTTCTACCCCTTTGTCTACCCTTTCTTTGGCAAACTCCACAATCAGGATGGCATTTTTGGCCAGAAGTCCAATCAGCATGACTAATGCAACTTGTACGTAAATGTTGTTTTCAATACCAGTTAAACCAATAGCTACGAATACTCCAAAAATACCTGCAGGGATTGATAAGATTNNACAATCAGGATGGCATTTTTGGCGGCCAGACCAATCAATGTAATCAAACCGATCTGCGCATAGATATTATTGGTAATCGATGGCAGGAAAGTAAGTGTCAGAATCGATCCAAAAGCACCAATCGGTACAGCAAAAAGTACCGAGAATGGTATGGACCAGCTTTCATACAATGCTGCAAGAAAAAGGAAAACAAATACAAGTGAAATGGCAAAAATATAGGTGCTGCTTCCGCCCGCCTTTATTTCTTCGCGGCT
Source organism: Chitinophagaceae bacterium (assembly GCA_003526435.1). Taxonomy (GTDB): domain Bacteria; phylum Bacteroidota; class Bacteroidia; order Chitinophagales; family Chitinophagaceae; genus Sediminibacterium. The sequence goes on from DPWF01000147.1 coordinate 3,555, forward strand.
CATTCCTGTAAACTCATAACCATAACCTGCAGGTAATTCTTTGGCTGCGAGTTCCTGGATGGCCTGTATAGCCTGTCCACTACTGAAACCCGGTTTCGGGGTACCATTGATATCAATTGATCTGTACAGGTTAAAGTGGTT
>DPWF01000084.1 GCA_003526435.1 Chitinophagaceae bacterium
TGGGGTGGTCTTCTACCAGATCAATCAATGCTTCAAAATTTCGGGCGGCACTTCCTTCACGAATGATGATTTTCATGCCATGCTGTAATTTATCCACTGCCTCTTCCAGTGTAAAACATTCGTGATCGGTTGAAATACCTGCTTCAATATATTGTTTAGCCTGTTCGCCTCTTAAACCCGGAGCGTGCCCGTCTACGGGTTTCCCCGCTTTATGTGCAGCAGCAATTTTTTTCATTACCTCGGGGTCCTTCAATAATACGCCCGGAAAATTCATCATTTCACTGAGATATAGAATTTCAGGTCTTTGTAAAAGCGCTTCTACGGCTGAACTGTCAATCATGGCGCCTGCTGTTTCAAAAACCGTTGCCGGTACACAACTGGGGGCGCCGAAATTGAATTTGAATGGTACTTTTTTACCATTTTCAATCATATAATCAACACCTGCTATACCACAAACATTGGCAATTTCATGGGGATCGCTCACCGTTCCCACTGTGCCGTGAACCACAGCCAGCCTGGCAAATTCAGAAGGAATAAGCATACTGCTTTCAATATGAACATGGCTGTCGATAAAACCCGGGAGTATAAATTGGTCTGGCACCTGGCTGTTGTTCTCCGGTTTTTCAATCTTACTGATGACTCCGTCCTGTACATGAACGATGGCCGGATAGATTTGTTTTTTCCGAATATCAACAAGTTGGCCTGAAACGCTGAAAGTGCTGTTATGATACATGGTACGAAGATAATTCATCTGTGGATGAACAACCATGATTCTGTCTTCCCCCGCTCATCATATCTTTTCAGCAATACCTGTATGGATGCAAAACTGTCTGTAAGTTTACAGACGATCGAAAACAACATAAACATGAAAAAACAAATCCTGACGAGTTGCCTGTTATTACTGGTTCTTTTTACTTCTGCACAAACAGTGGAAGAAGTGATGGCCAAATTTGAAGAGGCCAATGGCGGAAAGAATAAACTGAAAGCCATCAAGACCCTTCAAATGGAAAGTGTAATGAAGATGAATATGATGGGACAAACTTTTGATATTAACCTGAACAGTATACGTGAGCGTGGTAAACTTTACCGCAGACAAATGGGGGGAATCATGGGCATGGGCAATTCCTGGACGATGGTTACAGATACAGCAGGTTATATACTTATACCCGCTATGCCCAATTTTGGCGGTGGCGGAGGTTTTGGTGGCGGCCCCGGCGGTGGTCAGGGCGGACAGAGAGGCGGCGCTAATAATCAGGGCGCGGCAGGTAGTGGATCTACCATTACAAAAATGACCGATGATGATCTTCGCAAACAGCAACATGAGCTGGATTGTGCAGGTGCTTTCTCTATGTTGGTGGATTATGTAAAAAAAGGTTACACGGCTGAATTGCTTGGTACATCAAAAGTGAATAAAGAAGAATGTTATAAAATAAAGCTTACCATGAAGGATGGCCTTAGCGGTACTTTTTATATCAATAAAAACAATTTCCTTGTACAACAGGTTGATGCAGCAGATGAAATGGCTGCGGCCATGACGGGCTTTGGAAGTATCATGCGAATGATGGGAGGAGGCCGACGTAGCCTCAAAGTGTCAATTCAGTATAGTGATTACAAAGAAATTGCCGGCATCAAATTTCCAATGAAACAACTGATCAGCCTGGGCTCTGTAGAAACCCTGATCGAACATCTCGATATCAAACTGAATGAACCGGTGGATGAAGTGTGGTATAAAGTGAAGTAACAGAAGAACAGAGAAATGTCTAACAGCGAACTTTGAAGTTGGACATTTCTCTGTTCTGCTGTTTTCTCTTTTTTTTCGTACATACCTATCCAATTTCAATACTGCATATGAAAAAACTTTACTGGCTGCTTTCGGCGGCTCTTTTGCTTGGTACAATGGTACAGGCACAAAAACAGGATAATAAAAAATCAACTGTTGCTGCTGCTACTGCAACAGATCCTGCTGAAACATTTTTTTCCAAATTAAAATACCGGTTGGCTGGCCCCTTCAAAGGTGGACGCAGTGCTGCGGTAGCAGGTAGTTTTAAAAACAAAACCACATTTTATTTTGGTGCCACCGGTGGTGGACTCTGGAAAACAACCGATGGTGGTAGCAACTGGAAAAATATTGGCGATAAATATCTCGGAGGTAATATTGGTTCTATTGCCGTAGCCCCTACCGATGAAAATATTATTTATGTGGGTGAAGGTGAAAATACCGTTCGTGGTAATGTAGCCGAAGGATTAAATGGCATGTGGCGTAGCGATGATGGCGGACGTACCTGGAAAAATCTCGGATTAAAAGAGAGCCGTCATATCATTCGCATCATCATCCATCCGCGTGACCCTAATACTGTTTGGGTGGCCGCACTTGGACATTTATTCGGTCCGAATGAGGAACGTGGTGTGTTTAAAACAACAGATGGTGGTAAAAGTTGGAAGAAGGTATTGTATGTAAATAACCAGACCGGTGCTTCTGATCTGGTTATTGATCCCGTTAATCCGAATGTGATGTATGCGGGCATGTGGAGACTGATACGTACACCGCATAGTCTGGAAAGTGGAGGAGAAGGAAGCGGTATTTATAAAAGTAATGATGGTGGAGAAACCTGGACCAATATCAGCACAGCAAAAGGATTTCCCAAAGGTGTTTGGGGTATTGTAGGAGTAGCAGTAGCACCGTCTAATACAGATAAAGTGTATGCCATCATTGAAAATGCAAATGGTGGCTTGTATACAAGCAACGATGCAGGAGAAACCTGGACACTCACCAGCAGCGATAACAATATTCGTCAACGGTCATGGTATTACAGTAAAGTATTTGTTGATCCGAAAAATGAAAACCTGGTGTATGCATTGAATGTTGGTTTTATGCGTAGCCGCGATGGTGGCAGAACTTTTCAAAGTGTGAATACACCACATAGTGATCACCATGATTTATGGATTGATCCTGAAAATGGAAATCGTATGATTGTGGCCGATGATGGTGGCGGACAGGTAAGTTTTGATGGTGGTACGAACTGGAGCACGATGGATAACCAGCCTACCGGACAGTTCTATCGGGTGTCTACAGATAATGCACATCCATATCGTATTCTTGGGGCGCAGCAGGATAATTCCACCATCCGTATGAGAAGCCGTACGGCTGGTGCCGGTATTACTGACAGAGATTGGGAAACAACAGCAGGCTCTGAAAGCGGCTATGTAGTAGCAGATCCGCTGAATCCTGATATTGTTTATGGAGGAAACTATGGTGGTTACCTCGCAAGACTTGATCACAGAACAGGAGAGAACCGTGCCATCAATGTTTGGCCAGATAACCCGATGGGTGCCGGTGCCGATGTATTGAAATACCGTTTTCAGTGGAACTTCCCCATTTTCTTCTCGCCCCATAATCCAAAACGATTGTACACTGCAGGTAACCATTTGTTTGTAAGTGAAAATGAAGGGCAGAGCTGGGAAATGATCAGTCCTGATCTGACTACCAATGATAAAACCCGTCAGGCATCAAGTGGTGGCCCCATTACCAAAGACAAGACATCAGTTGAATATTACTGTACCATTTTTACCGCAACCGA
>DPWF01000201.1:0-4493 GCA_003526435.1 Chitinophagaceae bacterium
GTGCTTTTACCGCTGTTTGCACAGAGAGGGCAGCAGCCAGGGCAGCAACAGCGAGTGTGATTTTTTTGTATGACATGGGATTATTTTTTAGTAGGTTGATAAATGGTTTCAGCAGGGCCTAAATAGCTTGGAAGAGTATGACCAAAGTCTGCCACGATTTTTTGTAATACAACCGCCGGATCTACCATCCAGTATTTGATGGTATGTTTACCGGGGTTGGTAATGGTATGCTTACTTGATTTGATGATGATATTTTCTGATACCCATTTATTCCATATACCTGTACCGGTGTTTTTATCTTCCTTATTGATGCTGATGATTTGCGGTGTTTCATCATCAACAGAAATGGCATAGGATAATCCATTTTCTGTATTCTGCAGGTTCAGGGTAGGAGAGAAATAGGCATTGATGGTAAATGTTCCTTTGCTGCTGGTATAAATATCATAACTCACATAGGCTGACCCTGGCCCGGGCTGCTGGCTGGCAGCCGTAACTGGCGTTACAGTAATTGCTGCACCCGTTCTGCCCAAATCAGGAATAATGGTCCATTTGACACCATTACTGTTGGTTGCACTTGTAAAATGGTTGGCAGCAATGGACACACCTCTTTGTTCATCTTCATAAAAGACATTGCCCTTTATGCCTGTCGGAACAGCGGAACGTGTAGACATGATTTTTGTATCTGCCGGCTGCTCTCTTACAGAATCGGCAGGTACATAACGAACCGTTGGCATACGCTGACGGTTGGGTTGTTGCCAGTAAGTATAACCAATATGCGTTTGACTCATCATATGATTCCATTTGCCGTTATTGAGCTGGTGATATTCAAGGGTAATCAGTGAATCCTGTAAATACAATTCTTTTACTTTATCTGCATAATTGTTTGCAACGGCATATTTCTGTGCATAGGCTTTTTGGTTTAAAGCAACGTGATAATACATGTCATAAAGATTACTGCAGGCTTTTACCGGGTGTAATACCAGTTGAAAAAATGCATCTCTTTTTTCTGCAGGCATCTTACTGTTAATGGCTTCTGCTTTCTGTAGTAAAGTTTTGTATTCATTCACTACAGTTTCCCATTCATTGTACTGAAAACTGAAAGTATTGGCATCTAATAGCTCAGGTTTTCTTCTGCCATTGTATTTGCCATATTTGGTCATGATCTCCGCAATCTCTTTTGCGTACTGATGACCAAATTGTGCTTTGGCCCATTTAATGCTATATGCTTCCAGGTCATCGGCATTGATGCGTTCAGGGTTCCAGGCATAATCAAGGAAAAATGAAATAGGGTATTCCATCGGCTTGATATCACCCACATTTACGATCCATATTTCACGGGCATTGTACTGCCATGCCAGGTTCATCTGTTCCCATATTCTTGGCAGCGGATTCGTGTTTACCCATTTGTAATTTCTGGGTCCGCCTACATAATCAAAGTGATAATAGATGCCGTAACCACCTTTTCGCGGAGCTTCTTTCGGGTTAGGGAGGCGTCTTATGTTACCCCAGTTGTCGTCGCATAACAAAAGTGTAACATCGTCGGGAACACGCATGCCTTTGTCATAATAGTCCTGTACCTCTTTGTACAAAGCCCATAATTGCGGTGTTTCACTGGCTGGTTTTTGGGTTACTTCAGCTATAATTTCCCGCTGGTCTTTCACAATCCTTTCCAATAATGCAGTGGCTGTTTGTCTCGACATGGGTTCATCTCCATCGCCTCTCATGCCCACGGTAACAATTTTTTCATTGCTGGCTCTTTTCATGCCGGCACGCCAGAACTCTTTCAGTTTGGTTTCGTTACTATCATAGTTCCATTTGCCTGAACCAAATCTTCTCCATTCATCGTGCGCACGCATGAGTGGTTCATGGTGTGAAGTGCCAATCACGATACCATATTGATTGGCTATTTCAATATTTCGTGGATCATCATCGTAAAAAGCATTACCCCACATAGCGGGCCAGATATAATTGCCTTTGAGGCGAAGAATCAGTTCAAATACTTTTTCATAAAGCTTATGGTTGAATCCGCCATTTTTTTCTTTGGTCCAGTTAGATAAGGCAGGAGCTTCATCATTGATGAAGATGCCGCGGTATTTTACTTTTGGTGCATCTGTGATGGAAAGATTTTTTTTGATAAAGACAGTATTCTTTTTTTCAACCGGAACATCTGCCCACCAATACCATGGTGATACACCCAGTTGTTTTGAAAATTCAAAAGTTCCGAAAGCCACAGCCCTTCTGTCGGCACCGGCAATAATAATNNAATAATGGCATTGCTGATTCCTTTAAAAGGATTGCTGACGGTTTGCAGATGATAAGCTTCCCATTTTCCCTGAATTGTTTTAGTGCTAACAAGGTTTTTTGTTTCTATTAGCTGAAGTAATGCAGATCTGCCGGGTGTACCCAGTATAAATAAAGTACCTGCTTTTTCAGGTACAGCAGAAGTAATGGTTGCAGTTAACCCAGTAACAGCTTTAATGTCTTTTTGCAAAAGCTGGGCCGACAGATGTACAAGCGCTTCTTCTGATTGATCAACATAAATAACCGGTTGGGTCAGCGCAAAGCTGTTAGCTGTTGCGGTAGATGAAAAAATATCCTGACCCGTTACGACGGCAGAAATAACAATGCTGATGAACAAAAAAATAATCCTTTTCATGTGTTTATCTTTTATTGATGTTAGCCACATGGAAATCGTCTGTAAACATTTCGGCTGGTATCAACTGTTTATTATGGCGCATTTCAGATAATAATTTTAAAAACCAATGCTGTTGCCGCCATCTACTGGCAACACAACACCTGTTATATATTTTGATGCATCACTTGCCAAGAAATAGGCGGCTTCAGCTATATCTGTTGGTTGTCCCATAACTCCCATGGGCGTTCTGCCAAATACTTTTGCTTTCCTTTCCGGATCACTGTCCAGCGCTTTCGCAGTCATATCAGAATAAATAAAGCCCGGCGCAATGGCATTCACACGAATACCTTTTGGTGAAAGCTCCACCGCCATGGCCCTCGTCATACCATCTATTGCTGTTTTGCTGGCGCTGTATGCAATTACTTTTGGTAACCCATATTGCGCAGCCATTGAACTGATATTGATGATGGAACCTGTTTCTCTGGTCAGCATATGTTTAACCACTTCACGGCTGATGGCAAAAACGGCCGATACATTGGTGGTGAGAATACGTTGAAACTCTTCATCTGTTACTTCTGTAAAAACCTTTTTCATATTGATACCTGCATTGTTAACCAGTATATCAATCTGACCAAACTGAGAAAGTATATCCTGTACCAGCCCCGGAATAGCAGACAGATTGCTGAGGTCGCAACTCATGGTATGGCAACCCTTGCCTAATTTTTCTTTGGCTGCTTCGAGTTTCGCAGCATCCCTGCCTACAATGATGGTTTCAATACCCTGTTGAATAAATTTTTCAGCAATGGCAAAACCCAGGCCAGAACCTCCTCCTGTAACAAGGGCAATTTTTTTATTCGATGACATCTGTTTTATTTTTTAGCATGAATTAATTACCCGGTGCCAATGGGAATCGTAAGCTCTTATAGTAGTCTAAAGTTTTATCGGGTTTTTCGTAATGGGAAGGGATAGCTTGCCTGCTCAAAGTCTGGAAATAAAGTAAACAGGCATTTCTCCACCAGATGGCTTCCTCATGCTGAACATTTAACAACATACTCACCTGTTCATGTCTTTGTTGATCAACATAGGGCTTAACTGAGGCCCAGGCCTGCTGCATGGTTTTTACTTTAGCCGCACCTGTATAATAATTGAAGCAAAGCTCATCCCACAATGATCTGCCGCTTTTCATTTTAAAAGTCCATGGAACATGATGAAACCAGAGCAGGTTTTTTTCTTCACAGGTATGCATGTTCTCCCAGATTTTTCTTGCTTCGGGATGGTATTGTTCCAAAGCATTGCTACCGGTAGGCGTTCTGTTAAAACCAATGCCAATACTGTCTGCTTTATGATAATAGACGGGGTTCCAGTCGGGTCTGTTCAGGTTGCTAACCCAGGGAGCCGGACCATAATGGTGTCCTGTGCCCATGATATGGTGCAACCCATTTGGATTCGAGTATTGCACAAATACATCCCTGCTTTCCATCATCAGCTTTGTTGCAGTTTGCAGAAAGACGGGATTGTTTGAATAAGTCATGCGTAACCATTCATCTGCTATTTTTTCTGAAGAGAGTGAATGATCCCATGCCAGTCTGCCAAGTGCATACCAGTTGGCCTGCGCAAACGGATGACCACACCAGTTGATATCTGTGCCAATATTGGCAACACCGGTAATACCTGTGAGTGTTTGATTTTTATTAAAGCTGCCATCCAAAACTTTTGCAACAGTGCTTCCTTTGCCACTTGTATAAGTATCACTGTCGAGGCATTCCTTGAACAAGGGCCCGAGGTAAACAAGGTTAGTGGCCTGCCCCAGGTATTCCTGTGTAACCTGGAACTCCATCATCAAAGGTGTTTTTGGCAT
>DPWF01000201.1:4559-6626 GCA_003526435.1 Chitinophagaceae bacterium
AGGCTCCATCCAGTGGCACAAATTCATCATAAGCCTGTTTGTGCCTGTCAACATTTTTTTCGGCGCTGTACACAAAAGCGCGCCACATAATAATGCCTTTAAAAGGAGCTACTGCTTCAGCCAGCATATTGGCACCATCGCTGTGTGATCTTTTATAATCCTGTGGGCCGGGCTGTCCTTCACTGTTGGCTTTTACAACAAAACCGCCAAAGTCTGGAACGTATTGATAAATCTCTTTTACTTTATCCTTCCACCATTGTCTTACCTGCGNNAGGGTCGGCAGTCTTTAGCCGGCCAATTTCAATTGGTGCACTAAACCTGGCAGTGAGATATACTTTAATACCATATGGTCTGAAAGCATCGGCCAGTGCTTTTACTTTTTCCAAATAAGTTGGCGTGAGGATAGTGGCATTGGCGTTAACATTGGTAAGAACCGTACCATTAATACCAATCGACGCATTGGCTCTTGCATAATCTTTGTAGCGCGGGTCAATATAACCGGGTAATGTATGCCAGTANNGTTCCAGAGTGAGAAACCTGCATAACCTCTCTCTACGGTTCTGTTCATGTTATCCCAATGGTTCAGCATCCGGAGTTTTACTTTTGGTACCGATACTACCTGTAAGCTACTGATGGATTGTTGCGTTTGTAATAACCGGAGAAAATGAAATACCCCATATAGAATGGCCTGATCTGTATTGCCGGCGATAAAGATTCGATTTTGCTGATTGATTTTTTGGGTAAGGATTATAAAACCTTCGTCTCCTGCTTGTTGTAATAATTCTTTTATACCTGATCCGGATGGAAAAGAAGATACCCTGGTTGAAATAAACAATGATGCGGTAGAAGAGGAGGCAACACTTACCGGAGGAATTTTTTTCTGCAGCATGGCTGATAAACCATTCAACAGTTCTTCCCTAGCAATCTTGATGGTCTCTGAACTACCTTCTATGTAAATATTGCTGATCTGCTGGCGATAGCTGCTCAATAAAGCCTGGTCCTGTAACGGCTGGTAACGTAGCCATAATTCATAACCGGTTTCAGCTTTTAACTGAAAACAAACGGCGAAAAGAAAACTGCTAAGCAATATTTTTTTCATGGTAAGTCAGCAACTTGGTGGAGTAATTATTTTTTTCTGAGTGAAGATCCCCTGACAATCAGGTTTGATCTGATGACGATGGTATTGGTATGTTTGATGTTGGATAAACCCTTCAGGTGATTGATCAGGTTCCGTGCAGCAATTTCACCCATATCAATGCCCGGATAGTCGATGGTGCTCAACTGTGGCTCAATAATTTTTCCAATGGCATCATTGTTAAAGCCTACAATGGCAATGTCTTCTGGTATACGAACACCATGTTCTTTCAGCGTTTGCATACAAACCGCTGCAGAAAAGTCGTTGGTAATAAAAGCGCCGTCGGGTAAAGGATTCATTTTAAGAATTTCCATGGCCGCTTCCACACCACACTGTTCACTCAGGTCTTTGATGAGCACGTATTTTTTGTTGAAGGGAATATTATTGTCATACAAAGCATCTGCATATCCTTTATGACGCTGTGCATACACATTTCGTTTCAGACTGGCTGTAACCAGTACAATTCTTTTGCATCCCTGTTCAATCAGGTGTTGTGTAGCCTGATAACCGCATTTATAGTTATCGATGATGACCTTGGTACTTTCACCTTTTTCTTCCACACGGTCAAAGAAAATAACGGGAATGCCTTTTTCTTCAAAAAGCGCATAGTGAGATAGGTCGGCTGTATCAAAGGAAAGAGAGGCTATCAGCCCATCTACTCTTTTATGAAAGAGGTTGATTGCATTGGAAGCTTCTTTTACTGAACTTTCTGAAGAGTGTGCAATGATGAGGTCGTAACCGGCTTCTGTGGTTACTTTTTCTATACCCGCCAGCACTGATGTAATAAAATTACTGTTGAGTTCATGTACAAGTACACCAATGGTATTGGTCTTTTGCTTGCGAAGGTTGCTGGCAAAATTGTTATGCCTGTATCCGAGTTCTCTGGCGGTTTCCTGTATTCTCTTGCGGGTATTTTTATTAATAGCGGGATG
>DPWF01000409.1 GCA_003526435.1 Chitinophagaceae bacterium
ACCACCTACCAGCATAATGCGGAATGGCAACATGAGTTCACCAGGCTTCAACTGGTTGGCTGCGGCAAGTTCTTTAAATTCTTTTTCCAGATCGCCTGCTTCCCATAGGGTGCTGAGTTCATAGGCGCGAATCAGTTCTGTAAAAAACAGGTTTTTCTTTTCATCCCATTTGGGTTTGATGGAATCTGTATCAACCTGAACAGGTGCTTCAAAGAAGAAAATACTTTGCGGTAAAAAATCAGGTAATAATGTGCAACGTTCTTTTACAAGGTTGATAACCGTATGCAATAATGTAGTATTGGTAACAGCGATATTTTTTTCTGCCAGTAAAGACTGAACTGCAGGAGCCAATGTAACTGCATCCGATTGTTTGATCCACTCATGGTTAAACCATTTGGCTTTTTCATAATCGAATTTTGCCCCGCCTTTATGTACCCGATCCATCGAAAATTTCTGGATCAGTTCATCAAGGGTGAAAACTTCCTGGTCAGTACCATCGTTCCAGCCCAGCATGGCCAGCAGGTTTACAAATGCCTGTGGTAGAAATCCCCTTTCTTTAAAACCGATGGTGGTTTCGTTGGTTTTGGGATCGGTCCAGTCCATCGCAAATACAGGAAAACCAAGTCGATCACCATCACGTTTACTGAGTTTACCATTGCCATCAGGTTTTAATATGAGTGGCAGGTGTGCCCATTGCGGCATGCTATCAATCCAGCCCAGGTATTTCCATAACAATAAATGAACAGGTGCAGAAGGTAACCATTCTTCTCCGCGGAAAGCATGCGATATCTGCATAAGGTAATCATCTACTACCACAGCTAGATGGTAAGTAGGCATACCATCGGCTTTCAGTAACACTTTATCATCAACCTGTGAAGTATGAAAACTCACTTCACCACGAATCATATCAGTAAAACTTACGGTTTCATTATCCGGCATTTTAATGCGGATCACATAGGGCATACCTTCACTGATCAGACGCGTTACTTCATCATCGCCCAATGTGAGTGAATTGCGCATTTTAGTGCGTATCTGCTGGTTGTATTGTGGTGATGGATTTTCGGCTGTTTTAAAATCAACACGCATGGCTTCCAGCTCTGCTGGTGTGTCGAATGCATAATAAGCATACCCGTCTTTCACCAGTTGTTCTGCATACTGTCTGTACATGTCTTTTCTTTCGCTCTGTCTGTAGGGAGCAAAAGGTCCTCCGTGTTTCGGACTTTCATCCGGAACCAGTCCACACCATTCCAGGGTCTGGAAAATATAGTCTTCGGCACCTGGTACAAAACGGGTCTGGTCGGTGTCTTCGATCCTCAAAATAAAATCACCACCCTGTTGCTTAGCGAATAAATAATTAAATAAAACGGTTCTTACGCCACCCAGGTGAAGCCCGCCGGTGGGCGATGGTGCAAAACGTACACGTACTTTTCTGTTCATGGGGCAAAGATAGTGAGGACAAAGCTACGAGCCGCAAGCTACAGGCTGCAAGCATTAAGATGTAGAAGAATTCACTTGTAGCTTGTGGCTTGCTGCTTGTAGCTCGTATCTTCGCCCTATGTATTTAACCAAAACACCGTGGTGGTTAAGGGCCTTATATCCTTCGTTGGTATGGCGTATGCCCGAAAAGGAGAAAAAGATCTATCTCAGTTTTGATGATGGCCCTCATCCTGTTGCCACAGCTTTTGTGTTGGACCAGTTGGCGGCCTATGGTGCAAAAGCCAGTTTTTTTTGTATTGGTAAAAATGTAGTGGCAGAACCTGCCATTTACCAGCGTATACTGGCCGAAGGACATTCTGTTGGTAATCATACCTATGAACATCTAAATGGATGGAAAACTGCTGATGAAAATTATATTGCAGATACGATGCATGCTGCCAGGTATATTCAATCAAATTTATTCAGGCCACCCTATGGAAGAATTAAAAGATCGCAGATAAAACACTTACAGCAAAAAGGCATGCGGGTTATTATGTGGGATGTGTTGAGTGCTGATTTTGATACAAGCCTTACAGCACAAGCCAGTTTGTCTTATGTGTTGTATCATACAAAACCTGGTTCTATTGTATTATTTCATGATAGTGAAAAGGCCTGGGAAAGAATGTCGGTGGCACTACCTGCTGTACTAAAACATTTTACCAGTGAAGGGTATGTATTTGACCGGCTGTAAGAAAAAAAATAGCCAGAGTAGAAACTCCGGCTCTTCTTTTAATCCGTACCCTATGAAAACAATCTTTTGCCAACATCAGCCGGCATTGAATCTTTTGATCGCCTGTTGATCTTTTTAGGGTTCGTTGACTAATAACGAGGAATCATTTCATTTTATTTTCCATTCATGAAAAAAAACCAAATAAGTATGTTTCATGAGGTGTACTCAGGATTTATCGGCAATTTTGCAGTATGGTATTGATTGATACGCATTGTCACTTGTATTCCACGGAGTTCGGTACTGAAAACCAGGAAATCATTCGCCGCGCCAGGGCTGTTGGTATTGAGAAATTTTATCTGCCTGCTATCGATAGTGAGGTAATAGAAGCCATGCTTTCGCTTGAAGCGGCCAATCCGGGTGTATGTTATGCCATGATGGGATTACACCCCTGTTCAGTAAATGAAAAAGTAGAAGAGGAGCTGGCCATTGTATTGGAATGGCTGAATAAACGATCTTTTGTAGCAGTGGGGGAGATTGGTCTTGATTTTTACTGGGACAAAACTTTTGCCGATCAGCAAAGACATGCTTTTGCCTTGCAGATGGATTGGGCTTTGGAGAGGAAAATACCGATTGTAATTCATTCCCGTAATGCCATGCAGGAAACCATTGATATGGTAAAACCATATGCGGTCAGGGGACTGAAAGGTATTTTTCACTGTTTTAGTGGTAGTTATGAATCGGCAAAGCAGATTGTGTCGATGGATTTTATGTTGGGTATTGGAGGTGTATTGACATACAAAAATGCCGGTTTACCTGAAGCACTGGATAAAATTGGACTGGAACATATGGTACTTGAAACCGATGCGCCTTACCTGCCACCCGTACCGCACCGGGGCAAAAGGAACGAAAGCGCATTCGTGGTGCTGGTCGCCGAAATGTTGTCGGAAATCAAAGTATTACCGGTCGCACAAATCGCCAAAACCACCACTGCCAATGCCGCCCGGATGTTCGGTAACGGATAACATGTGCTACTCAGTTATGAAACCAGTACTATTTTTCCTCGGCTGCCTGTTGTGCTTTTTTGCCTGCAAAAAAGAAACCGGCACTTATAACCTGCAAATCAAAGAGCAGCAGGCTTATTTCCCGTTAACAGAAGGACAATCGATTGTTTATCAGGTAGATAGTATCGTTTATGACTTTGCGGAAGGCGGCGGCACTTCGATCGAATCATTTACGTCGTTTGCCAAAGAAGTGGTCGCCGATACCTTCTCCGATGCCGCAGGTGTGGTGTACCACCGCATTGAACGGTACCGCACGAATGACCTGAGTCAGCCGTGGATTTTTGACCGCTACTGGTCGGCCGCAGTGACCGACGAACAG
>DPWF01000407.1 GCA_003526435.1 Chitinophagaceae bacterium
GTAGACATTTTACGGCCAAGTTTATCTCTTACAATGCCCGTTAGGTAAACATTGGTAAATGGCTTTTTGCCCATAAACTCGTGCCCAGCCATAATCATACGTGCCACCCAGAAAAAGATGATCTCCGGTGCAGTAACCAATGTATTGGTAGGATAATAATATTTCACTTCGGCATTGCCGGGGTCCGACAATCCTTTAAATACTTCAAAGGGCCAGAGCCAACTGGAGAACCATGTGTCGAGGCAGTCATCGTCCTGTTTTAGATCTTCCAGTCTAAGATCTGAGATCTTTGATCTGAGATCGGAAAATGCTTCTTCCCTTGTGCTTGCTACTGCGTAACTACCATCGGGTGCATACCATGCCGGAATACGATGTCCCCACCAGAGCTGTCGGCTGATACACCAGTCTTTGATATTTTCCATCCAGTGGCGATAGAGGTTTTTGAATTTGGCCGGATGAAACTGTATTTCTTCCTCCATCACTGCTTTTAGTGCAGGTACCGCCAATTCTTTCATGCTTACCCACCATTGTAAACTCAACCTGGGTTCTACAACGGCATCCGTTCTTTCACTAAAACCAACCTGGTTGGTATAGTCTTCAATCTTAACAATATGTCCTTTATTATCTAGTTCTGGTACAATTTTTTTGCGAACCTCAAACCTGTCTTCTCCGATATATAACTGTGCGGCTTCACTTAAAGTGCCGTCATCGTTCATGGTGTCGATTACTTCGAGATTGTATTTCTGTCCCAACTGGTAATCATTCATGTCATGTGCCGGTGTTACTTTCAATGCACCGGTACCAAAGTCTGTGGTTACATATTCATCGGCAATAATGGGGATGCGACGATTAATTAACGGAACAATGGCATATTTACCATGCAGGTGTTTGTAACGCTCATCATCCGGATTCACACAAATAGCAGTATCACCTAAAATGGTTTCAGGACGTACGGTAGCGATGGTTATATATTCATCGCTTTCGGCTATCTGGTAGCGTATATAATATAATTTGCTTTGAACTTCTTTATAAATTACTTCTTCATCACTCAGAGCAGTTTTGGCTTTTACATCCCAGTTGATCATACGTTTACCACGATAGATCAGTCCTTTTTTATACAGATCAACAAATACATTGATCACCGATTGGTAATAGGCATCATCCATGGTAAAAGAAGTACGGTTCCAGTCGAGACTACAACCCATCTTCTTTAACTGCTGTAAAATGATACCGCCATATTTCTCCTTCCATTCCCAGGCATACTGTAAAAACTCTTCACGACCAATTGATGATTTGGCGATACCCCTTTCACGTAACATGGCCACTACTTTAGCCTCTGTGGCAATAGATGCATGATCGGTACCGGGCACCCAACAGGCATTTTTACCCTGCATGCGGGCACGACGAACAAGAATATCCTGAATGGTATTGTTCAAACAGTGGCCCATATGTAACACACCTGTAACATTGGGAGGAGGTATTACCACTGTAAAAGACTCCCGGTGGTCGGGCGTACTGTTAAAATAACCTTTGTCTAACCAATGCTGGTACCATTTGGCTTCAATATCTCCGGGTAAATAGTTCTTGCTCAATTCCATTCCTGATCTTGTTTTTACGGGTGGCAAACTTACGAAAAACCGGGGGCAGATGGGTATGGACATAAAAAAACCACGCAGGCGTGGTTTCTGATATATGGGTAGGGATGTTAATTACCAAACATGCACCGCTTCATTCCATTCCAGTAAGGAGATGGCAGCCGGAGCCTGGTAGCGGGATTGCTTTTCTTCGTTTGCATCGGCAGTCATACCTGCAGCCAGGGCCTCTTTTTTCTGAATGGTCATCGACGTACAGCAACTGGCTAATTTCTTGCCTGTATTCTTACAAAAACTACGGATCTGGCTGCCACTACAGGCGGTGAATGCGATCAACAGGCAGATCAGTACAATATTCTTCATGTCAGTTGTTTTCTGGTGCAAAACTAATCCTGCATTTGTCAATAACAGGTTAATCATTGTTAATTATACCTAACGTTTATTAAGACTTTAGGTTACAGTTTTGGTCAAACTTTTTTTATAAGTCTGTGACCAACCCATTTTATTACAGGTCTGCCAGCATTTTATATCAGCATATTTGGAGCGGGTATTGAACCTATATGCATAGTCATGCCGCGGTGTTCACTGTTTTCACCGTGGTAAAAAACGACCACAGGTTAACTCAGTGTTTACCTCAGCATAGTACCAGAAACAATTAATTATTTAAGCCCGACCCTTCCATTCAAAATAAGAAATCACCACAACTACAATCAGGATGAGCGCCACAATAGTGGCATTACGGGCATTTTCACTCAGGTGAAAATGAGATTTTGTGTTAGACATGGCAAGCAAGTTTGGTACGTAAAAAGGTTTTACGGTCTTTCAGAGGATAATATTACATCGAAAGAAATACCAGGCTGACAGTCAATTCCGGGGCTAAAGGGGAGAATTAAAATTCTTTGTTTGTAAGATAAGTGATTATTCCCGAATTTACAAGCCTGATTTATGCAGTTTGCAATTGTAGATATAGAAACCACTGGTGGATTTCCAGAACAGCATGGAATGACGGAAATAGCCATTGTACTTCATAACGGTACCGAGGTTGAGGGGCGTTATGAAACCCTGATCAATCCGCATCAGCCCATACCTCCCTATATCGCTAATATGACGGGTATTTCGGATAAAATGGTTGCAGCGGCTCCGTCTTTCGAGGAAGTGGCCCCCCATATTTTTAACCTGCTGAAAGACCGGATTTTTGTGGCACATAATGTAAATTTCGACTAT
>DPWF01000150.1:0-2224 GCA_003526435.1 Chitinophagaceae bacterium
TAGATGCCGGGAAAAAAGCCGAACTGGATAGCCGTTTCATGATTGGTATCTATTTAACCCGCGGCAATGTCTATATGCAGATGAAAGATGTAGATCGGGCCACTGATGACTATGAAGCGGGTTATACGCTTGCAGAAAAAACAAATGATGACATTAGTAAGCAAAGGGCACTTGCCGCATTGTCGGCGGCCTCCCGCATGGCCGGCGATAAAGTTGCATCACTTGACCAGATACTCAGGTCCATAAAAATGGCTGAAAGGTTGCAAGACAAAACAGCACTCGCCAGTTTATACCTATCGGCTGGCAATACCTACACCACACTAAATAATACAGGTGAGAGCCTCGCATATTATAAAAAGGCTTTCCTGTTACAGCAATATATTTCACAACCCGTTGTCAGGATGTCGGTACTTGGAAATATTTCCAGGTGTTTTATGAGGTTGAAAGAATATGATTCAGCAATAGCCTATAGTACATTGCGCCTGAATATGGCCACTGCTGTAAAAGATTCTATGGCTGTGGCCGCCACCCATATTGATTTGGGGGATATTGCAACAGCCAAAGCAGATCATCGTCAGGCAATTGATTATTACCAGCGTGCATTAACAACTTATGTACAAAAAAAGCAGGCACCTGAAATGACCAGGGTGTATAATGCACTTGCTTCAGCTAATCTTCAAATCAGGCAATTTAAAAAGGCAGAAGACTATTTGTTGAAAAGCTATGCATTGCAGTCTAGGGCTGTTGACAAAGGCTCAAAACGTTATACCGATTATCTTTTAAGCAAAGTATATGAGGAAACAGGCGAAATGGATAATGCCCGCCGGTTCAGGAATGAATACCTGGCACTCGGTGGTGAAGCAATCAATGCAGAAACCGAACTGAAAATAAACAGGCTACAAGCCGATTATGAAATCAGTAAACGGGAAGATGCACTGGCACTTGCTGCAAAAGAACAGCAACTGAAAGAACTACAGCTTCAGGAAACAAGGTTAAGACTGTGGGGAACCATTGCCCTGACCGGCTTTGTACTGATTTTGGCAGCTATCCTGTACAGGAGCTATCGGCAGAAAGTGAAAACCGCATCAGCGTTACAACAAAAAAATGAACGGATTGAAACACTGATGCGCGAACTGCACCATCGGGTTAAAAATAACCTGCAGGTAATTGGAAGTGTACTCAATTTACAATCGCTTAAACTTACCGACAGCAATGCCCGTTCTGCCATTGAAGAAGGAAAAGCAAGAGTGGAAGCCATGAGCCTGTTGCACCAGAAAATGTATATGGATGATAACCTGCGTGCCATTAATATTGAAGAATATATTACATCCCTCACCCGGATGCTGGCCCACAGTTTCGGATATGATCAGTCTATCGTTCAGACTCATATTCAGTTAAGTTCAAAGAACATGGATGTTGATCTTGCAACGCCACTGGCATTGATCATCAATGAACTGATCACCAATGCTTTTAAACATGCTTTTCAACAGGTAGACAAACCTGTATTAACCATTGAGTTAACAGAAAACAAAACCGATCAGCGCGTTTCATTAAAAGTGAGTGATAACGGTAAGGGTATTAACCTGTCTGCCGTTTCACCCTCTTCCTTTGGTTTAAAACTGATCCGTACCTTTGTACAGCAATTGGGAGCTACGATGGACATCTCCAATAACAAAGGGTCTGTGTTTAATATATCTTTCAATTATGCTCAGTAGATCTATCCTATGACTGAAATGAAGATGCTGATTATAGAAGATGAACTGATTGTTGCAGAAAATATAGCTGCAATACTGGAACAAGAGGGCTATAGTATTGCGGGTATTGCCGACCGGTCAACAACAGCATTAGCACTTTTCAAAGAAACCAAACCACACCTCATTATTTGCGATATTCATATCAAGGGTAAACTAAATGGTATTGAAACAGCTAAAGCCATTACTGCTATTGAGCCTGTTCCCTTTTTATACCTCACTGCATATGCGGATGAAGCAACGCTTTCACAAGCCGCTGCTACCGACTTTGAAGCCTATCTTTTAAAACCTTTTGTACCCGCACAGTTAACGGTTGCTGTAAAACTTGCTTTGGAGCGGTTTTACACGAAACACACACCAAAACTAAAGCTGACCCTGCCGGGCAAAAGAGAACTGGAAATCCTGGAATTGGTTGCATCCGGAAAAAGTTCAGGCGAAATAGCCGAACAGCTCTTCCTGAGTATACATACGGT
>DPWF01000150.1:2240-2536 GCA_003526435.1 Chitinophagaceae bacterium
AAGCAGTGCAGAACTTATTGCACTTGCCATAAAACAGGGCTGGATATCCTGACAATTTACCGCACACAGTTTTTTATCTCACACTCTGCCTTACAGATACAACGCATTAAAATTTCAATAAAAAGCAAAAAAAGTTTGTGGAAGACGAAATTTCTTAATTACTTTGTATTTCAAAGTACTTTTAATAAAGAAAATATTGTATGAATCATCAAACGAACATTTACCACAAAACCTATCCGGGCTCCTTATCAAAAAGAATGTTGCTGGGTGCAGGCATTGGGCTGGCGCTTATCAGC
>DPWF01000150.1:2582-4661 GCA_003526435.1 Chitinophagaceae bacterium
TGGATGATCAGACCCCTCATTGTAGTGCCGGTTGCTGTTGCCGGTGCTGGTCTGTGTTTTCATTTCCTTGACAAATACCGTTTTGAAAATGGCTGGAACAAAATATTCATCACACTGCTCGGCATCATCGGCCATCTTATTGCATTGTGGCTGGGTATGGTAGTGGGACTCGATGGAACATTGTGGAATTAAGAGTTTCAAGCGGCAAGCTGCAGGCTACAAGTTTCAAGGTTTCGTTAACTGTTTGTGCTAAAGAAAACATATCCTCTTTGTTTGCAAAGCAGGGAGCGCTGTTGGGTCCAAAGTACTTTTGTGGAGGTCAGTTAAAAAACTTGTAGCTTGTAGCTTGCAGCTTTCTCCCCCCAAATTCTTCCAACTTTCCCATCCTGCTTCCCACAAACTGATTTATCTTGCCGCTTCTGTGTTTGATAAACAAACAGGACTCATGAAGATTGCAGATAACACCGATCAACACTCACTATCTACACAGTTCAGACGGAAAAGATTTGAATTTTTCCTTGGCCTGATCCGTCAACTCCCTCGTCCCCTGCATATTCTTGACATTGGTGGAACAGAAGCCTACTGGGAAATGATGCAATTCGACGAACCTGATGTACATATCACATTACTTAATTTAAGGTCTGAACCCGTTTCAGATACACAGCGGTTTACCAGCATTTCCGGTGATGCCACACAGCTTGATGGTTTTGCAGATCAGTCTGTCGACCTGATTTATTCCAACTCGGTTATTGAACATTTGTTTACACTTAAAGCCCAGCAAAAAATGGCAGATGAAATAAGGCGGGTTGGCAAATCTTATTTCATTCAAACACCTTATCGCTATTTCCCTATTGAACCGCATTGGGTTTTCCCTTTTTTCCAGTTCCTGCCACGATTTGCAAAAATTGGCCTCACGCGCCAGTTCTCATTAGGACATATTCCACGTGCACCCGACGCTGAAAAAGCTGCCAGACAGGTAGATGAAGTTAGATTGATGACCATCTCAGAATTAAAAAAAATATTCCCCGGAGGTTTGTTGTATAAGGAGTTCTTTATGGGAATGGTGAAGTCGGTAGTAATGTATAAGATTTAAGCTACAAGCCGCAGGTTTCAAGCTGCAAGTTCTTTACTCCCATTGACTTAATATTGATACATACTATAAACAGGTACATATTTTATTCTGAAACGGAAAGTGCTACTACTGAATACTTGAAGCTTGTGGCTTGAAGCTTGTAGCTAGCAGCTCGTAACTCAAAACTCCTAATGCACCAACACATGTGTCTGCTTAATCACTCCCATAACAAATACACTCTGTACATGACCGAGATTTTCAGCCTGACTAAGTTTGTTCACATGAAAATTATAGTAGTCATCCATGTTCTCTGCTACCACTTTCAACATAAAATCAAACTCTCCTGAAATATTGTAGCATTCAATCACTTCATGCATTTCCAGAATGCTTTTGATAAAACGTTCTCCCGCATTCCGGTTATGTTGTTTAAGCGATACATAACAGATAACCATCAACCCTTTTTTTACCTTGGAATGATCGAGCAATGTGGCGTACTGTCGTATTACACCCTGCTCTTCCATCCGTTTAATTCTTTCATGCACAGGAGTTGTACTGAGTAATACTTTATCAGCAATTTCTTTGACCGTTGCACGCGCATTGTGCTGCAGTACACGCAGAATGGCCAGGTCTTTATCATCCAGTTGCAAACTGGTGGTAGTGGATTCGGCTGTGGAACGTGTTTTTGCCATCTTTTTTAGCTTATTTATTCTACAAAATAGTTATTTTAAACTATTTCATTCCAAAATAATTAAATAATTCAGAATATTCGTCTATAAATATAGATTTGCACTTCATAAAAACACTAAAATGTCAAATTTAACCTCTTCCATCGATTTCAGTTTGAAGTATAAGGTGGCCGATATCAGTCTGGCTGACTGGGGCCGTAAAGAAATCCGCATTGCCGAAACAGAAATGCCAGGCCTGATGGCTATCCGTGAAGAATTCGCGGCTAGCCAACCTCTGACGGGCGCGCGCATCACCGGCTCTCTGCACATGACCATCCAGAC
>DPWF01000371.1:0-1597 GCA_003526435.1 Chitinophagaceae bacterium
AAAAGGATTGAAAACAGGTATGTATTATTTACGCACACAGGCCGCAACACAGGCAGTACAGTTTACGGTTGATAAACAGAAAGAAGTGGTAATGGATGATCGTAATATCGTGGCAGCGGGTACATCTCAGATAATGGGAAGTGATGTTGAACCAACTTCATCTGATGGACCAGCCTGCTCTATGCAGGATGGATGTATTAGTTGTGGGTCATAAAAGAAAGAGAGGCGCACATAATCTTTTATATTTGAATCCTGATTTATGAAATATATATTGGTATTATTCTGTTTTCTGTTATCCGGTTTTTCGTATCCGTTTCAGCAAAAAGGAATTCCTGAAATGCATGTTACAGATACGATTCCTGTCATCATACCCGCCATTTTTTCAGATGATTATGGTATCAGATACAGCATCAGCGACTCACTATGGATACAGCACCCATCATCACGATACCATATTTTGCGGTGGAACAAGGAACAACAATACATCATTGCAAAAAATGATACCCAGAATAAATCGGATGCCGGGCTTTATACAAGAATTGATTACATGAAGTTTACTGGAATGGAGCCTTACACATGGGGATTCTGTTTGAGTGTATATAAAGCAGTTTCCGATTCAATAGCTGAATTCGGTCCCAATAAAACAGACAGAACGAATCCACGAAAAGGCTGTAATGGATTTCCGTTTTCAAGAATGAAAAAATCGGAATAGTAAAAAAGATCAGCAAAATGAAGACCATTCAACAAAACATGCAGCAACAAGCTGCATGTTTTTTGTTGGAGATAAGGCACCTGAAGGTTTTTCCTGAATTTGTTAAAATACTGTTAATCGGCTACGTCTTACCCAACGCTTTTTGATTACTGAGGGGTATTCATAGTAATCAAGTAATCAAAAAAGCAAAAAAATGAGACAAAATTGTATAACCCGGGTATGGATGATCATGATGATGATCGCCGTACTCGCTTCATGTACCAAAAAAGACCTGCCTGTACCTGTTACCAACCCTAACCAGCCACAGCAGGGTGGTGGTGGACACCAACAGCCACAGATACTCACCATTAAAGTGCAGGCAATTATCAGGATCGGTGATATTATTTACGATAATATTCCAGCCAGTTTTACACTCACCAGTTACGACAGCAGTATGCAGCCACATATGCTTAATGTAAGGTTGAAACCCGGTGTAAATGAAATTAACATACCAGCCAACCATGTTCGCTACCGTTTGTTTGTAAAAGAATGGAACCAGACCGATGAAATGACACTCGACCGTAATAATATTCAGGAAGATGTTATTTACACCCTTGGCGGGGGCAAAGCGGCAAAGAAGTTAAAGTATGAGTTGAATGCCGTATTAGTAAATGGTACTTATCGGGCAGAAAGTAAAACAGAATATCAGTATGATGCCCTGGGAAAACTGGTAAAAGTTGTGCTCTTCAAAAAAAGAACGAATGGAGACATATATGTAGCGATAACCGAAGATCTAATCTATCAGCAGGAAAAAGTAACCGAAACAATCAAAAGAGATGAGAGTGGGAATGAGATCAGTAAACTCTACATCAGCTATGATCAGCAAGGGAAAATAAAATCTTTCAG
>DPWF01000371.1:1608-4668 GCA_003526435.1 Chitinophagaceae bacterium
CAGGTGAAGAAACAAATACTACTGTTACTTATACCGTGAAGACAGATGGTGTTGAAACATATCTCAAAAATATAAACAGTAACGGTTGGATGGATTATTATATGTTATCGAAAAAAGGTAACCAGGTCAGACGGTCTTCGGTAGCATCCAATAATATCAACGAATGGTCTGACTATGGGTATGATACAAATATTAATCCCTATATCCATATGAACTGGCCGGATATGCTGATGTCGCGCAACTCAAAGAACAATATTAGCTGGACTGGTAAAGAATATTATTCAGGTAATCTGACACTGGATCCTGTGCGTTACAGCTACACTTACGATGGAGATGGCTACCCTGTAAGTCTTGTAAAAGAATTCAGATCAGCCCAGACAGGCAGTATTTTAAATACTACAAAGACCACTTATCACTATTAATAACCCATGAACAGGGAACTGATTCCCTGTTCATATGTGTCTTTATAATTTTGCAAACTCAAAAAAATGAAAACAACAATAACCATATTCACAGGCCTCGTTTTACTGGCCTCCTGTACCGCAGTTAAAATAGCTGTACCTGAACAATTCAGTTCTCAGGCCACTGCCATGAAAGTGGAAGGTTTGAACGGATGGAAATTCAATGAACAACTGAGTTTTGGCAATTATGTTACTTCGTCTGTAAAAAGAGGATGGGATATTTCCAATGGTAGCCGTTTCTCGCGGTTCAGTCTGAAAGCAGAAGATATTATACTCAGTGGGTTCAATATCCATTCTGACCGTGAAAAATACAATGAAAAAAATCGCTTTCAGTATTCAATTCAGGATGCAAGTCTGGTAACAGAAGTGCTGGCACAGGAACGCTTTTCAGAAAGCCAGATTGTATACAAGTCAAATATGGACTGGTTGAACAACCTGAAAAGAACAGATAAATACGAATACGCATTTTCCGCAACGATCGTTCCACTGAATTTTAATAAAGGAGAAGTATGGTCACTCACCATGCTCAATGAATTCGATGCAAAGAAAACCAAACAAAATGCATTTGAACGACCTCAGACAAAAGACCTGGGTTATGTAACCAATGGTAAGGAGAAGATTGAAATAAAACCATTGTTTCTTACTAAACGTGTAACGGCATCCGGTAAAGAGGGAAAAGTACTGGGTGGCCCTATTCATACAGGTTATGAGCTGCGTTGGGATGATGGGGTTGTAGGATTGGTAGATATTATGGATAATAAAGTATGGATTGTGAATGACCTTGATCCAAAAGAAAAAATGATTCTCTCTGCTGTTGCTTCAGCAATTCTTTTAAAAAGAAAGCAGGATGTTTATAGTGAAAGGGCAGATGGCATATAGTTGATTGAAAACAGTGTAATGGTTTAATGACAGAAGTTGGCTACGATACAGAATTATTGGTGCGCGATTGTATTGCAAACAAAAGAAAGGCACAGGAAACACTTTACCGTGAGTTTTATGCTTTTGCCATGCATATTGCACTCCGCTATTCGCGTGATGAATTTGATGCGGCCGATATTCTGAGTAATGCTTTTGTAAAAATCTTCAAATACCTCCATCATTTCGACCCCAAGAAAGGCTCTCTGCACGGATGGATTAAAAAAATAGTTGTTAACGAAGGGCTCGATCAGATAAAATCAAGAGAAAGGTTTAGTGAAAATGTAGAGCTGGAAACAGTGGAAGAGCCGGTAATAGACAATCGTGCTCTTCAGAAAATGGGCGCGGATGAATTGATGGAAATGATCCAGAAATTACCACCCGCTACACATGCTGTATTTGTTTTGTATGCTGTGGAAGGATATACCCACAGAGAAATTGCTGAACAGTTACAGATCAGCGAGGGTACATCGAAATGGCACCTGAGTGAAGCCAGAAAAAAATTACAACAAGCACTATTAAAAACATGAATCATTTAACCACATACGAGCAACTGATTGCAGATAAACTGCAACAACTGCCTGTGCCCGATATGGCCGATGCCATCTGGGCAAGGATTGAGCAACAGCTTGATGTGGAAATGCCTGTAGACAAACCAGGCGACCCCGGTAACGGAAACAGTTCATTGCCGGGTTTCAGATTTCCAGGAAATATCGTTTTATATATTTTCCTTGCGACATTAGTCAGCGTTATTTTCTACCTTAACCGACCCGGTCAGCATAAAGAAACATTCATTACCCCTTCATCAAATACAATAACTATTCCGGCAACCGATGATCATATTCAAAAGAAATATGCATCACCCGAAAAGCAGGCAGAAACGATTTATACAGATAAGGCTGACCTTCCTGTTGATCAGATAAGAGAGAATGCTGTAACTGAAAAAGAACAGCCATTTATACCAACCCAGACAGTTGAAACAAAAGAAAATGAAGCTGTAAAGAAGCAGGAGATTCCCCCGCTGATTGAAACTGTTCAGAAAAAAATAACAACGGCTCCCATTCAGGATTCTGTTCCAAAGAAAACAAGGGGCGTAAAAGGAATTACATCCAATGATTACCGCATTGCACCAGTGCGGAAAGATAGTTTGTAGTAAAGCAGCGGTATCCATTAGATTTATGGATTATCTTAGATGGCTATGGATAATACCCTTTCTGCTTTTTTTAATGGGTTTTACCTCAACTATTGGAATGATCAATGCCACCCTGTGATCAAAACATTCATAGAAACAAATCTTCCTTTTTTGGTCAATTCAGGTGGTTGAACAGCTTATCTCGCTGAAGCGCCTGATGAAACATTGATTGAGCAAAAACCTGTAAGCATTTCTTTTAAAGAACATCCAAACTGGCAAAGTCATTATGAAGATGTATGCTTTGCGGCATTGCTAAAAATGTTTCAAGGGAAATGTATTGGTTTGTATGCTGTACAACTTGTTTTTTCTTACCCTACAGAACAATCTTTACATCAGGCAGTTGATGAGCTGATATCTTTTTGTAAGCAGAAAGACCCGGCATTAACGATACAGAGAACAAACAAAGATTTCTTTATTCATACAACGGAAGGGGACGATGCGTATTTTAAAACAGCTTATCATGCGCCTACCCACCAACAGCGACTTTTCTTT
>DPWF01000219.1:0-1365 GCA_003526435.1 Chitinophagaceae bacterium
AAAGACAATAAAGATGGTAAACGTGATTCGGTAGCATTCATCAATTTATTATTGAAAGCAACAGAACAGCGAGAGGTGCCGGTTTATGTGGTGTTTACCATGCGGTCAGATTTTTTAGGAGACTGTACCGAATTCAGAGGGCTGCCCGAAGCAATAAACGCTGGTGACTACCTGGTTCCAAGGATGACGCGTGAAGAAAGAAAAGAAGCAATCGTGGCCCCCATTTCTGTAGCGGGGGCAAATATCAGTCAGCGCCTGCTAAACCAGTTATTAAATGATGTAGGCGATAACCCTGATCAGTTGCCGATATTGCAACACGCATTAATGCGTACCTGGGATATCTGGAAACAGAAGGGTAATGCCGATCAGCCACTCGACATAGATGATTACGAAGAGGCAGGTACTATGGAGCATGCTTTATCGCAACACGCAGAAGAAGCATATAGTGAGTTGGCAACATCAAGACAAAAACAAATCTGCCAGTCGCTTTTTAAAGCATTAACAGATAAAGGAAGTGATGCGAGAGGTATCAGGAGACCAACACGATTGGCAGAAATATGTGAATTGTCAAACGCACCCATACAGGAAGTAGTAGAAGTAATTGAAGTATTTCGTAAACCCGGCCGCTCATTTTTAATGCCGCCATCGGGTATTCATTTAAAAGAAGAAAGCATCATAGATATTTCACACGAAAGTCTGATGCGTGTATGGGAACGATTGATTGAATGGGTAGATGATGAAAACCGGTCTGCCGAAGCATATAAACGTTTATGTAACGCAGCAGTCATGTACCAGTTGGGTACGGGTGGCTTACTGAGGAACCCGGAACTGGATATTGCCCAAAAATGGCGTGTTCAGAATGCGCCCAATGCTACCTGGGCAAAAAGATACAATCCCAATTTTGAAAGTACCATCGCTTTTCTCGATTACAGTAAGTCGCAGTACGATTTTGAGATGGAGCAGAAAGAGTTGCAGCAAAAGAAAAGAATGAAGCGTGCCAGGATGATTGCTGTGGTGTTGGGAACGGCATCTATGATCTGTCTGGTATTTTTACTGGTAGCGCTCAACCTGAAATTTAAAGCAGAGGAAAGCGAGAAAAAAGCGCTCGAAAATCAACAACTGGCAATAGCAGAAAGTAAGGAGGCTTTGAGGCAGAAACAATTGGCTGATACCGCCAAGCAAAGAGCAGAAGAACAGAAAATAGTAGCAGAAACAGCAAGAAAATCTGCAGAAGAACAGAAAAATATTGCGGAGAAACAAAGAATGCTGGCCGAATTTGAAAAAAGGAATGCCTTATTTCAGAGAGGTGTAGCTGAAAAAGCAACAACGGTAGCCCTTGATGCCAAATCAGAAGCGGAACTCAGA
>DPWF01000219.1:1407-7162 GCA_003526435.1 Chitinophagaceae bacterium
GGGAACTCAGAAAAAAAGAGGCGGAGGAGCAGACTGTAATTGCTAGAAATGAAAGATCAATTGCGGAAAGAGAAAAAATACGATCAGAAAATTCAGAAAAGAGTACACGTAAACTCAGGTTGCTTGCATTGAGCCGTACCCTCGCTAACCAGTCGGTTCGGGAATTCAACAGTAACAATCTCGATTTGTCCAGGTTGCTCGCGGCACAGGCATATGCTTTCAACAAAGAAAATGGCGGCAATGAATATGTTCCGGAAATATTTACAGCATTATCAACTGTTACAGCCAATCAGAAAAGTTATCGTGTTTTTAATACAGGCGTACGGGCAATTGCAGTAAGTAATAATTTATTTGTTGCTGGTGATGAGTCGGGTATAATTAAGCTGTGGGAAGGAGATGACCTGTCTCAAAAAGCAAAAGAGTATAAACCCAAAGGAGCAGGTCAGCATAATATCAGGTCTGTTGCCTTTAGTAAAGACGGTCAGAAGATAGGAGTAGGCACTGCAGGAGGAATGGTGTATGTATTCAATACTGCTTCTTTTCCCGCTACTCCCGTTTTGATTAATGCACATAAAGATCCTGTTACAGATATCAGGTTCCTGAATAATAATACCATTTATACATCATCAGGCGACAGTACCATTCAACGTATCAGCCTCAATGGTAACCTGGCACAAAGCTCACCTGTTGTAAAAGCGGGAAGCCGTATCATGAGTATCAGGCTTTCTCCTGATGGTTCAAAGATGGCAGCCGCAGAAGAGAACGGGAAACTGTTACTCATTGATGGATTACAAACAAGTGCTCCGGTAAAAAGAGAGTTACTGATTGTAAAAGAATTGATTAAATCAGTTGAATTCAGTCTGGATGGAAAATTCCTGGCCTGTGGTACAACAGAAGGGAATATTTACCTGTTTGAATCGGAACGACAGTACATAAACCCGCAGAAGATAAAAGCACATCAATCGCCGGTATATACCATTAGTTTCAAAGATGATAATAACCTGATTGCTACCGGTGCCGGTAATGGTGAAATCAAAATATGGCATACCAATAATTTCCTGCTCGAACCATTGCTGTTAAATGGTAACGATTCATGGGTATGGGATATGCGGTTTACAGCCAATGGCAGCCAGTTGGTATCGGCGGGGGCNNAAATGGACCTTTGACCAGGAACTATTGCGAAAACAAAATTGTGCACAGATTGGAAGGTCTTTCTCAACGGCTGAATGGAAAACCTATATCGGAGAAGATATTGAACAAAAATCAGTTTGTGGTAATCGATAAAACGGTACTCATGCAACGACATTTAAAAGTTATTGTTTCATTGATTGGATTACTGTTATGGCAGTTCTCCCATTTGCAGGCACAGACTGTTTGTGGAGAACAGGCGCTGAAGCTGGCCGACAGACAATACCAGGCAGGTTCATTTGAAGAAGTGGAAACTACATTGTTACCATGCTTGTCGGCAGGATTTACTGATCAGGAAAAAGTACAGGCATACAGGTTATTGGCATTGAGTTATATCGCCAATGATTTTCCCGACAAAGCCAATAAAGCAGTGGCCGATCTTTTAAAAATCAATGCCTCATTCGAACCTTCTTTTTTTGATCCGGAAGAATTCAGCAATCTCGTGCGGGTGTTAAAAGTGGGATCGTCAGTACAACTGGTAACATCTGTATCAAAAAAAGCAGAAGACATACGTAAAGCACCTGCAACCATTTCTGTTATTACACAGGAGGAAATCATACAGCGCGGATACACTGATCTTGTTGAGTTCCTGAACGATTTGCCAGGTTTCCAGGTATCACGTTATTATGGCCCGCAATTGGCCAATATGTACCAACGGGGCCTGCGTACCAATAACACAGAGAAAACACTGTTGTTGATTGATGGAGTGGAGGAAAATGATCTATGGACGAACTGGGCCGATATTTCAAGACAATACTCATTATCCAATATTAAACAGGTAGAAGTTGTCTTTGGCCCAGCATCAACCATGTATGGATCTAATGCATTTGCAGGCGTTATTAATATTATCACTAAAACCGCAGCAGATTTTACTACGGCACAGAAACCAGTTGGAGTGAAGGCTATGATTGGCTATGGTGCCTATAATCATCGGTTTGCAGATCTTACAATGGGATACCGTAAGAAACTGGTCTCCGCTACCATAACGGCCCGGGTTTTTGAATCGGGTAGTCATGATCTTTCCTCTCAATCTTTTTATGATTATGATCCTGCAGCATATAATGCAGTAAACTATAATTCCATTTTGGGTATTCGTAGTGGCGCGCAGCAATACATCAATCAGCATGGCATACCACTTACAAGCCCGCTGTATACTGTGTATGGCGCGCCCGGAAATGCCGACAGTATTATACCCACACTGCAAGGCATTGATTTGGCCAGGAACCTGGATAAATCAGCATATGGACAGATCGTAAATGGTCAGCCTGTTCGGTATTCAAAAACAGATAAAGCTTATCTGGTGAATGCAAGGATTACCATTGGCGATTTTACCATCGGAGCACAAACCTGGAAAAAAACCGAAGGAGGAACCACCCAGTTTACAGATATGTATGTAGCCGGCGGCGATAATGGACAGGTCTGGATACCGACACAGACTTTTTTCTATGTGAAATATGACAAACAGCTTTCAGATAAAGTAACCATATCCAGTTTCTCCAATTACAGGATTCATGGAGTAGATGATTCAAAGCTTGTCTTCATGAGTAATTATGCACGTCGTGATCTTACGATCAAGGATTTGCTCACCAACAAAGCTGCTTTCTGGAGTACGAGGTACCTATACTCCAATTCAAAACAGTTCAGAACAGAATTGAAAATGTTGTACACTCCCAATCGGAAATTGGATATGATTGCAGGTATTGAACTTCGTAACAGTCAGCTACAGGGTAATTATCTGGTTTCGCTCAATGTTCGTGATGCACAGGAGCGTGGTTTATTCACGGCACCTCCTGAAGGAGGAAACCAGTTCAATGTAAATGATGCAGGTATATATGGGCAGGCTACTTATCGTTTCACAGAAGCATTCAGGGCAACGTTTGGTACACGTATCGATTATAATGTGATCAGAACATCGGGTGGATATGGCACCGAAATAAACCCAAGACTGGTATTGGATTACACAAAAAATAACTGGGTCTTTAAAGCCATTTATGCAAGAGGTATCATGAATGTGTCGAACTGGACCAAATTCTCTACCGCAGGTAATCGTATTCCTAATCCGAATCTGGGAACAGAAAGTATTAATAATATTGAATTTTCAGCGAGTAACGCCATCAGTAAGACGCTTACTGCAGATATCACTTATTATCGTTCATCCATAAAAGATGTGGTAGGAACCAGAACGCTGACGACCGGACAAAATATCAATGATAATATCGGCAGGTTTAATATTTCCGGCATACAGGCCAATCTGACCCTTCGAAAAAAAATGCTGAGTGGCTATCTGAATTTTGCCTATACCAAAGGCAAACAAACCAGGGATGAAAAAGGAGATGTAAACCTTGTTATTGGTGATATTGCCAGCCACACCATTAATGCAGGTGTGTATTATGAGCCGGTAAAATCCTTAGGTATTAACCTTAGAGCCAATTATATCAGTAATCAACCTGTTGGGGCTGGTACATCTGTTCCGTCAAATACAAGAACTTTTGCAGCTTATTTTCTGGCACATGCCACCATAAGTGCAAAAGAATTGATCAAGGGAACAACACTGCAATTAATTTGTAATAATCTCTTTGATAAAACTTATTTCAACCCGGGTGTAAAAGCAGCAGATGGTACCGAAAATCCAACTGAAATTTTACAAAGAGGAAGGAATATACTGCTTCGCTTAAACCTGGATTTTTAATGAAAATGATCTTACCCCAATACACCGAAAAATTTAATCCACCAGATTGGGGCACTTACTATGTGCCCTCACAGAACCTGGCAGGAAATAAGGAAGGGTTGCGGATTGTTCTTTTTGGCTCAACACTAGGAGGTATGTGGGTGCTGGAAAGTTTAAAACGGTTAAAAGAAGTATTGGGAGAACGTATCTCACTTGTTGGGCTGGCTACGGATGATGCAAGGGATACACATGCAAGGATATCAATCAAAAAAAGAATCTGGCATTATTTTGAAAAGCCGGATCAGCACAGGATGGTAGAGCAGATTATTCAGCGTGGTTTATCTGAAGGCATGGAAGTGTTTACAGGAAATATTAAGTCTGATTATTTCTCCCAGTTATTGCATAAATGGAACCCTGATCTGATTATTATGGCCTGTTTCGGACAAATAGTTCCTCGCTCCATATTTACTTATCCAAAGATGGGGATGTATAATTTTCATCCATCCGATCTGAAGAACGATATAGGTGCGGGCCCCAGGCCATTTGAAGATACACTTAACAGCAGAATGACTACTACCTGTGTAAGTTTAATGGGTGTAACAGAAGTGATTGATCATGGTCCAATGATTGGTCAGTCACCATCGATCAGAATTACCGGAGAGAACCATACTTTTTTTGATGATGTATTACTTTCGGAAGAAAAAGTAACCAGCATCTTTCCTCATATGACATGGGTGCTGGTGAAAAAAATATTGTCGTTCTATAGATCAGTGCTACCGGCCTNNTATGGAAATTGAAGAGCAGGTGAAGGAACGATTGATGCAGCCATTGTTGGGTAAGCATAGCGTTGTTTATCCATTCCCTGATCTTCATTTGTTTGATATGCAGCAAAAAAAGATGTCCGTTTGAGCCAGACATCTGTCATAGCAAAAACTTTTAACCGGCTTTTCAATATTGAAAAAGGCGAAAGGAAAGATATTTTACTGCTATTGTGCTTCTCTTTTCTGAGTGGTATTTCTTTTGTTTTTTATTCTACTGCTACAGTTTCTGTGTTTATATCCACTTTTAAAGCCGATATGCTGCCTTATGCTTTTATAGCATCGGGAGTGGTAGGATATTTACTCTGGTATTTGTTTGCCCGAATTCAGAAATACCTGGCTTTTGGCAACCTGTTGACTTCCGGTTACCTGTTTTTGTTATTCAGCATTGTGTTTCTTTTTTATATGGCAGAGGGCAGTGACAATAAATGGTGGTACTTTTCCATGTTTGTCTGGATGCGTTTTTTCACTTTTCTGAATGCAGTTATGTTCGGCGGTCTCTTTGCCCGGATATTCAACATGCAACAAGGGAAAAGATTATTCGCTTTGATTAGTGCCGGAGATGTGGTATCACAAATGCTGGGTTATTTTTCCATCCCTTTACTACTTAAAACTGCCGGGGTATCGACCTTGCTATGGATCAGTATGGGAGGAATATTGTTTCAGTTANNGATTCTCTTTTTCAAAAACTACTATAAAGACAAGTTCAATCCGCATACCTCTAAATCAGCAGACACAAAAGTTGTTCAGGAGCCGTCAAAGAATCATCATGCACGTACTTATTACCTGTTAATGTTCCTGGTGTCGTTATTGCCCATGCTTGGTTTTTATTATGTAGATTATATGTTTTTGAACGAACTGAAACTGGAATATACTTCCGGGCAGGCTGTGGCAGGATTTCTGGGTTTGTTCCTGGGAGGCGTAGCAGTGGTAGAATTAATAGCCCGTTTATTTATTTCGGGCAGATTGTTAACCATGTATGGGTTAAAGTTTGGTATCAATATATTACCGGTTGCGTTATTGCTGTCAACCATACTGATCATCTTTTTTGCTGTGATGCCAGGGTTTGCCGGTCTTGTAT
>DPWF01000219.1:7192-9596 GCA_003526435.1 Chitinophagaceae bacterium
CTTTTCTTTTAACGAGCCTGCATACCAGATATTCTACCAGCCTGTTCCCCCTGAACAACGTTTTAGTTTGCGAACCAGAATGGAAGGGGTGCCCAAAGCATTAGGGGTGATCATAGCAGGCTTATTGATTCTTGTTTTTAACCTGCTTGGTTTTAAAGCGTCTTTATACCTCAACCTGCTTTTTCTTGTGGTGTTGGTCAGTTGGTTACTGGTTACCAAAGCCTCTTATAAAAGCTATTGTGTTATGCTGGAGCAATTCGTGAAAAGAAAATTTACATCCTTAGATTCACTTAATACACGAATTCACGAAAGAACAATTGATCCATCTGTATCTAATATCAAACAGGTAAGTCCTGCTGAGTGGCAACTATTTACTGAACTGAACAAGATTGTATCTGAAGCTGAATCGAATAAATCGATCAATGAAAAAAAAAGTGTCGAATTTTTATTGCACAGCCTGCTTCCTGCCAACTATTTTCAACAGTGGTTCGATAAAGAGCCCATGATTGTTCAATTATTGAAAAGCAGGTTTCAGTCGGGCGAAAATACAGGGGAACAATTGAGGGTACTTCATTTGTTATCTGTGGTAAAAAGCGAAGAAGGTTTTATCAAGCAGCAAATGCTGTCTAAAAACCCGTTTATCTGTCAGATGGCTGTAAAATCATTGCAAAAGCAGCAAGTACAAATGGATGTTAAGGAAAAAGCCAGTTGTAAAACATGGGTGCAGGAAATGATGGGAAATCAGTTGTGGTATTATGTGGCCATAGAAGATGTTGAAGATGATCCTCAGTTAGCGCAATTAAAGGAGGCTTTGAAACGGGAGAACCAGGAGATTACCAATCTTGTATTCGAAGTGCTTGCATTTGTATACGAACCCGCAGCAGTGGCAGAAATCAGGGAAGGTATTATGGGGCAGCAATCGGGAGATGGAAAAATGCTTTCGCATGAATTACTGGAAAACTTCTTTGACCAGGATATCAGGGAAAAGATAACGGGTTTATACCTGCAAGACGAAAGAGCAGCAAGGGTACAGTTGCTCCATGAATTTTATCCCCAACAAAAATTGACTTCATCTGAAAGGTTGATTGATATCATACATAAGGAGTACCAGCTAGTACCATTGTACCTGAAACTGCTTGCTTTGGAGGCAATCTGTAAAAGAAATGATCCATCGAAGGAAGATATCTTGCTGGAGTGCCTGCAGAGTGTTCATCCGCTATTAGCAATTAGTGCGGGGGAACAGTTACGGAATGAATACCCCGGGCATTATTACAAAGCATATGAAAAATTAACCGTTGTGCAGCAGAAGAAAATGGAGTCATTGCCTCAGGGTTGGCGCGAAGATTTAGATAAAGCAGAAGCGTTCTCATCAACTTTACCTGTTCCGGCTGCTTTATTACCTTTTCTTTCCTCATACATTATAACAGAACGCGAGGATCTGGCTAATCAATCCTGTTACATACTTCAAACAGAAGGCGAATATGTAGCTGGTGATGTTCAATGGATCTATGAAGACAGGGCACAGAAAATTTATGTGCCTAAGGATGCATCTGGTATCTTTACGGATCAGCCAGTGAAGGGATTTAAATCTACCCCCGCACTTTCTTTTTTCTAGTGAATACCTGATTGAACTCCAATTATGTTGTATATATTTTTTATTGCTGCACTGATCAGTTTTCTGGGGCAACTGCCTTTGGGAAATATGAGTATTACTTCTACCCAGATTGGTATTCAGGAAGGATTTAAAAAGGCCTGGATGTTTGCTATTGGTGTGGCTATTGTTGAAATGCTTTACCTCCGCTTCGCCCTTACAGGGATGGATTGGGTAGTAAAACACCGAAACTGGTTTGTGGCATTGGGGTGGGTAACGGTCGCACTTTTTTTATTGCTAGGCATACTCTCTTTTGTATCGGCCAGGAAACAGGCATCTGAAAAAAAATCAGTGATACTTGATAATACATTACATCGTTTCCTGCTGGGTCTAGTGATGAGCGCATTAAACCCCATTCAAATACCTTTCTGGTTTTTGTGGACCTCAACCATGATACAGACAAAAGTGTTACCGATAACCCCCGAAGCTTATAATATGTTTACGGCAGGAGCAGGGTTGGGTACCATAGGCGGACTCGCACTTTATATACATGGAGGTAACTGGCTGGTGAAAAAGAATAATGCCAGCAATAAAACACTCAATCAGATCATGGGTGTTATCTTTATAATCACTGCATTGATTCAGTTATACCGTATGGTTTACAAGCCCTGGATATAATCAGTCTACAATAAAAAGGGTGCAGCCATCTTTTGAGTAGGTACGGTGTGCATCTGAACGATCGCCGACTGTATACACCTGCCCTTTTCTCAGAATATGTTTTGTTCCATTATCCAGCTCGGTTTCCATTTCTCC
>DPWF01000157.1:0-198 GCA_003526435.1 Chitinophagaceae bacterium
AAAAATGGGGATTTTTATTCTCGGATTTCGTTTAATTTCCCTAATCAGCGTCCAGTCGGCCACCCCTTTATAAAGCTGCGCCCTGGTTCTGCCGTGTATTGTCAGGGCCTGTATGCCGATATCCTGCAGCCTTTCAGCCACCTCTTCAACATTTTTAGTGGTATCATCCCATCCAAGGCGGGTTTTAACAGTGACAGG
>DPWF01000157.1:222-2518 GCA_003526435.1 Chitinophagaceae bacterium
CACTGCTTCCGTCATCTTTACCATTTTGTCAATATCCTGTAATAAAGCCGAGCCCGCTCCTCTGCATGCAACCTGTTTCACCGGACATCCGTAATTGATGTCCATTAGATCTGGGCCTGCCAGCGTAGCAATCTCAGTAGCCTCACGCATATGGTCTATCTCACTACCGAATATCTGTATACCAATCGGGCGTTCATATTCAAAAATGTCCAGTTTAGCCCTGCTTTTCGCAGCGTCCCTGATCAAACCTTCAGAAGAAATAAACTCCGTATACATCATGTCTACCCCACTTTGCTTACAAACAAAACGGAATGGCGGATCGCTTACATCTTCCATCGGCGCGAGTAGTAAAGGGAACGCTCCCAAATCTATATTTCCAATCTTTACAGACATTTTCCTATCTTCAAACCAAATTTTACAGTGCAAAGGTACGAATAATGAATATCATAGAAAAAGATCAGCAGGAAAACAACTTGTATATTCAGCAAGAGAACAGCCCTTACCTTCAGTTTCTCATGCTGTTAGCTTTTTGTATACTTGGCTTTATCGTGTCTTCTATTCTTGCCGTTGTCTTCGTATACGCCTTATACGGCGCGGATACCCTTAGCAGTATGATGTCCCTTAGTAGCGGGGGAACAGTAAACCGCGGGGCTTTACAAATACTCCTGATTGTAACTTCCCTTGGATTTTTTTTAGTACCCCCCCTCCTGCTTTCCATTACGGAGAAAAAAAATCCTGTCGCTTTTTACGGCTTAAGACGACCTGATTTCAAGCTTTTTGGCGTCGTTTTTTTGATCATGCTTGTCTCTATGCCAATTATGGAATTAACAGCCATGCTGAACCAGAAAATGGTTTTACCGGAACTGTTAAAGCCTATTGAAGAGTGGATGAAGAGCAAGGAAGATGAAGCCATGCAGACCACCCTGCTGCTGTTAAAAATGACCAGCATAAAAGATTTTCTTATGAACCTGTTTATGATTGCACTACTGCCCGCAGTTGCGGAAGAATTGATGTTCAGGGGCGGGGTACAGCGTACTTTTACCAGATGGTTTAACAATCCACATGTAGCTATCTGGACATCTGCAATCATATTCAGCGCCATTCACATGCAATTCTACGGCTTTGTACCCCGCTTACTTTTAGGTGCAGGATTTGGTTATATTTACTATTTCAGTGGCAACCTATGGTATGCAATGCTCGGACATTTTCTAAACAACGCCTATGCGGTATGTGCTGCATGGTATATGCAAAAAAACAATATACCTTTGTCTGCTACGGATAGTCCTATTAACATAGCCTGGTATGGTTATATAATTAGTTTTATACTGACTGTAATGATATTTATTTATTTTAAGGACCTTAGCAAAAAGGAATACTATGAACGAAGGATGGACTAAAATTTTTACCACTGAAGACGCCATTGAAGCGGAAATACTTAAACAGGGGCTTATCGAAAATGACATTGTTGCCGTGGTTATGAACAAGCAGGACTCCCCGCATAAAATGTTTGGGGTTATTAGCGTGATGGTTCCAGATGCCGAAGCAGAAAGAGCGATTCAGTATCTTTCAGACAATGAAATAAAATGAAAACCAGAGCGATAACTGCGTTTTTCTTTACCATAGTAATGTTGGGTTCCATTTTTTTAGGTGGCTATACGTTTACTGGGTTTTACCTGATTCTAAGTATCATCGCGCTCTTAGAATTTTTTAAGCTTGTGAAAACATCGGGCATCCGGCCGCATAGGAATATCGCAGTTGTGGTGGCTGTATTGATTTATCTTATGACGGCGGGTTATCATTACTTGCAGTTTGAGACCAAATATATGCTGCTTATTGTCCCCTTACTGTTCTCTGTTTTTATTTCTGAACTTTATAAAAAGGACAAGATTCCTTTCGCAAACATCTCCTATACATTTGTCGGCTTTGTGTACATCACAGTGCCGTTTTGCTTTTTTTATTCCCTTGGTTTCCTGGTTGATAAGGTTGTGTATGGCTATCATCTTCCTCTGGCATTTCTGCTAATGTTATGGGCCAGTGACACTGGTGCCTACCTTTTTGGCGTTAAGTTTGGTAAGACCAGGTTGTTTGAGCGCCATTCACCAAAAAAATCCTGGGAGGGTTTTTTCGGAGGAATGTTAACCAGTGTGCTGGCGGCCTATCTGATATCGCTCTATTTTACGGAGATCAGCTTGCAAGTTTGGGTTGGGATGGCAATACTAATTGTAACCTTCGGGACCCTTGGAGACTTAGTTGAATCTATGTTGAAGCGGAGTCTGGATGTTAAAGATTCAGGATC
>DPWF01000209.1:0-4408 GCA_003526435.1 Chitinophagaceae bacterium
TCAGCAATGAACTCTTTATTGAGAAAGATGATTTCATGGAAGTGCCCTCCAAGAAATATTTCAGGCTGGCGCCCGGTCAAATGGTGCGTTTGAAAAGCGCCTATATCATTCGTTGCGATGAAGTGGTTAAAGATGGAGCAGGACATATTACCGAACTGCATTGTTCTTATATCCCCGAAAGTAAAAGTGGATCTGATACATCCGGTATCAATGTGAAAGGCACTTTGCACTGGGTTAGTGCCAAGCATGCGGTTCATGCAGAAGTTCGTTTGTATGATCGTNNCGTTTGTTTAAAGTAGAAGATGTAGGAAATGCAGATGGTGATTTTCAGGAACATATCAATACCGATTCACTGGAAATTATTCCCCATGCTTTTGCAGAGCCCGCACTCGCGAAAGATTCGGCTGATGACCGTTACCAGTTTCTGAGAAAAGGATATTTCTGTTTGGATAAAGACAGTACTCCAGAAAAACTCGTATTCAATAGAACGGTTACACTGAAAGATGCCTGGGCGAAGGAGCAGAAAAAAGGAGGGAATTAGCTATTAGCTATTAGCTTCTAGCTGCTAGTAGCTAGAAGCTTAGTACAAAAATGCAACCATTGAAAGATCATATCCTGCGCTGGTGGAAACGACATCTTCCACATCAATTGCCTTCGCAGTTGCATTTGCTGCTGGCGGTAAGTGGTGGGGTGGATAGTGTGGTACTGACAGATGTGGTGGCTCAGTCGGGGATCGACTTTTCTATTTTACATTGCAATTTCCAGTTAAGAGGAGCGGAGAGCGAAAGAGATGAACAATTTGTTCGTTCGCTTGCTACCAGATATGGTAAGGAGGTGCTGGTTAAAAAATTTGATACAGAGTCCATTGTTGCAGAAAGAAAATCTGCTGTACAGGAAGTAGCCCGCGATCTTCGGTATGAGTGGTTTGAACAGGTGAGGGGCGAATACACAGAGAGATTTCCGGAGAAAGCTGTATGGATTGCAGTGGCTCATCATGCAGATGATAATATAGAAACGGTACTGATGAACCTGTTCAGAGGTACAGGACTGCATGGACTTACAGGCATGGAACCCTTTCGTGGTAAAATGGTGAGACCCTTGCTGAATTTCAGGAAAGAAGAACTAAAAGCATATGCTGTTGCGCAGGGCTTGGATTCAATTGAAGACTCTTCCAATTTAAGCAATGATTATACCCGTAATTATTTTCGCAATGAATTGATTCCCGGTATCAAAAAAGTATTTCCATCTGTTGAAAATAACCTGCTTCATACAATTGGCAGATTAAAGGAAGCGGATAGTTTGTATCATGTTGCATTGCAAAAAATGTTGGGATCGATGATTGAACAAAAAGGGAATGAATACCATATTCCTGTATTGTTATGGAAACAGGTAACGCCGTTAATGACGATTACCTACGAATTGATCAAAGACTTTGGATTTTCAGCGGCACAGACTGTTGAAGCCATTAAATTACTGGAAGCTGAGAACAGCAGTTATATTGCTTCAAAAACACATCGCCTCATCCGTAACCGTAACTGGATGATTATTGCGCCATTGGCAAATGAACATGATCATGTATTAATACCCGTTGACAGTGCCGATATTTCGGTTGCTTTTGCGGAGGGTACAATACAACTTTCACCAACCACATCTGCCACTATTCCCGATACAAATATGGAAGTAGTAATTGATGCAGATGCACTTCAGTATCCAATGTTGTTAAGACCCTGGAAGCAGGGAGATTATTTTTATCCGCTAGGTATGCCTAAGAAAAAGAAGATCAGCCGTTTTCTGGGCGACCTGAAACTGTCGAAAACAGAAAAGGAAAAAGTATGGGTACTTGAATCGGGTAAAAAAATTGTATGGGTATTGGGTTTGCGTATCGATCACCGTTTCAGGATCACCGATCAGACACAACAAAAAATGAGTCTTACTTACCTGAAGTAATATGTTTTTACACCTTCGATAAAGTTAGTAACCGGATTGAAGTCGGTCAATAATCCAAAGCTGAGCATCACAAATACAATACCCCATATAGCACCCCAGAAATGCGCGGAATGATTGATGTTGTCTCCGCCTCTTTTAGCCATATAAACAGATAGCACAAGGTAGAGTGGTCCGAAAACAAACCCGGGAATAATAGGGGGCAGGATAAACAACCCGATTTTAATAGAAGGGAATAAAAAAATACCTGCAAAAACCACTGCTGATACAGCACCTGATGCTCCCAAACTTCTGTAGTGATAATTGTTCCTGTTTTTCAGATAGGTGGGAATGAGACAGACAATAATACCGGTGGCATACATCAGCAAAAACATCATTTTACCTTTCTCGGCAAAATGATAATTGAATTCTTTCTCAACTGCTTCTCCAAATAAATAAAAAGAGAGCATATTAAATGCCAGGTGTGTAATATCGGCATGAATAAACCCATTGGTTACAAAGCGGTACCACTGGTTACGTTGGGTTATGGCTGGTGGATAAAAGATGAGGTCGTCCAACACTTTCTGGTTAGAGAATGCTGTAAATGAAATGACACAGGTAATAATGAGGATCAGTATGGTGATGCTAAACATATTTCTAAATTAAATAATTCTTTTTAACTCCAGGTTATGGGTTAAAAATTAACAACTTTCCTCATTCCTCAGGAGTGATGGTATTTTTCATTCCGCAAAATGGTACAGGCCCTGTATAATTGTTCGGCGAGCACCAGTCTTACCAGCATATGTGGAAATACCAGTTTTGATAGGCTCCAGCTTGTATTGGCTCTTTGGGTTACCGTTTCATCAACGCCAAATGCACCCCCAATTAAGAAAACAATTGTACGGGTGCTTTCATTGGCCCTTTTTTGTAAAAAATCTGCCAACTCAGGTGAACTGAATTGCTTGCCACGTTCATCCAATAGCACGAGGAAATCATCTTTTTCCAGTTGCGCTAGAATAATAGCGGCTTCCGCTTTTTTTAACGCAGGTTCCGGTAAGCTGGCTGCCTGTTTGGGTGTTGCAATGATCTGCCATTGCACAGGAAAATAATTACCGATCCTTTTGGTGAAATCATCGATTCCTTCTTTCACATATTTTTCATGGGCTTTCCCAACGGACCAGAGCTGAATTTTCATTCCATAAAGTTAGGATAGTCTGTCATAAAAATGGGTCGGAACATTTGCTCCGACCCGGTTCCTATAACCCTTAAAAATCCAACTATTTTAAACTGTCGGGCTGACTGGCTTTCATTTTTTCCAGTATTTCCTTGTACTTCTCTGCATCATCATTGGCAGGATCCAGTTCTAGTATTTTATCATATAGTGCCAACGCATCATCATATTTTTTCTCTGTATTTACCCTGTATGCGGCGATATAACCATATGCCTGTATCAGCCATTTTTTATTATTGGCATTGGCAGTGTCTTTTACAGCTACTTCAATCATGTCTTCATAATGTGGAATAGCAATGCCGGTTTCCATAGCAGTATCTATAGCGGCATTACAACGTGCGCGCCAGTAAAAACCAAAAGTCTGATCGGGATATTTGCTGGC
This sequence comes from Chitinophagaceae bacterium, assembly GCA_003526435.1. Lineage (GTDB taxonomy): Bacteria > Bacteroidota > Bacteroidia > Chitinophagales > Chitinophagaceae > Sediminibacterium. The sequence goes on from DPWF01000209.1 coordinate 3,537, forward strand.
ATATATACCAAATACACTGTCTGCCATCGTATAATCCTTTGCATTGTAATAGGCAACACCCCAGTTAAAAAGATCAACATTGTTAAACGCCGGATTTAGTTTGTATTGCTGAGCTGTCCAGGTAGCCTGCTGAGCATAGTTTTTTTGTTCTTTGTATAAGGCTGTTATTTTTTTTACATAACCTAGTTTTACAATGGAATCCTTTTCCATCTGAAAGGCTTTTTCGTACCATATAGCTGCATCAGTGGAAGCGTTATTCTTCACCGCAATCTTTGCCATTAGTTCAAAATCTTTCGACACGTAATTACTGTCTGCTTCTTTGGCGAAATAATCTTTCATCCATTTTTCAGCATTATTGTATTCTTCCAGACCTTCATAACTGTATGCCATAAGCTTATACAGCCGGGGTTTTATTTCGCCTTCTTTTTTGGAGAGTATCCGGCTGGCCGTTTGAATAGCTTCCTGGTATTTTTTTGATACATAATAAAGGTCAGTCAGCATATAGTCATGTTCAATTGTATCATCTGATCTGGCGATATAGGATTGTAAATATTCCAGCGCCTTGTTTACATCCCTGAAATAATAGTAATAGTACAATGGGTAATAAACAGGGGCAAAATCAGGATCGGCAGCAATGGCTTTATTATAATAATCCGTAAATACTTCTACATTGTTTTGTGTCTGGTATATTTTCCCCATCATATAATACGCATAAGCATTTCGTGGGTCTGCATCAATGGCTTCCTGGTATGCTTTTACAGCAGATGAACCGTCGTATAATTTTCTGTACGCATCACCGGTGGCAATGGCAATGTCAGCATTTTTTGTATCTTTTTTACCTGCTTCTTCCAACAAAACAATGGCTTGCCGCA
>DPWF01000209.1:4443-5137 GCA_003526435.1 Chitinophagaceae bacterium
GTATGAGCGGATCTTTTTTTCTTTTCGAGCCTATTGCTTCCGTAAAAAGTATGGCAGCATTGATAGAGTCAGCTTTGTGTAAACTTATTTCACCCCTGATTACTTTGGCAAGGGGCTGCTCAGTAAGCGATGCAGGTATTTTTTGTGCTGTATATAAAGCACTGTCTAGATCACCGGCAGCCAATTGCGATTTTATCAGCCAGTACCAGCTATCTATATCAGCCGGGTTTGCTGTAACTGCTTTTTGTAAGAGTTGTATGGCGCTGCCATACCTTTCATAACTGTATAATTTCTTTCCCTGGTCTGCCAGTTGGGCAAATGATAGCCCTGCGGTCATCAGAAGTATAACCGTTGCAAGTGTGCGTTTCATAGAGTGTTGTTTAGATACTTCTTCTTAAATAGGGTTTGAGTGTTAGAATATGTAATGCCGAAAGCGGCTGTATCATATCTGTAATTTTCCCCTGAAAAAAAACTGGAAGTATTTTCTTTTTCTCCGGGTTTACTAAAATCAGGTCTGCTTTTACCTGGTTGGCATATCGAACCAGTGCCATGGCTGAATCGTTGCCATGTAATATTTTGTACTGTGGTGAATGTCCTAGTTCCGAAAGTATTTTGTAGGTCAGGTAAAAAGCATCGATCCTGATTTTTGTGTTTACATCATTATGATCAAGCATCGTGACCAGGTGAATATGGG
>DPWF01000209.1:5161-5529 GCA_003526435.1 Chitinophagaceae bacterium
TTGGCAAATGTTAATGCCATATCTATTTTTCTTTCCGGTACAAATGAGGTTACCGGCAATACAATTGATTTTATCGGATGATTCAAACAACCTTTGGTTACAGTGAGTACCGCAATATTGGCCTTTCTTGCAAGGTCTTCGCCGATGTCTTTCCGGGAGAAAGAAAATCTGGTCCTTTGTTTCTGGTTGGTGGTGATGACCAGATCAATTTCATGCTGTAGTGCATACCGTAACAGATTTTCACTGATGGCCGTTTCTGTTACAATACTGCTTTCAATGGCTGTATGTGGCGAAATGGCTGCGATCCGGTTTTGCAGCGCCTCCATTTTTTTCCATGCGAGCATTTTTCTCTTTCGTAAAAACGGTTT
>DPWF01000345.1 GCA_003526435.1 Chitinophagaceae bacterium
TCATAGGTGAAGTAAATGACCAATATATTAAAGTTGTAAAAATTAAAGGGAAAGAAGTGCCTTGGCATATTCACGAAAATGAAGATGAATTATTCTACATTGCAAAAGGGACGCTTTTACTGGAAATTGAAAATCAACCAGACTTAAAATTAAAAAAAGGTGACCTGTTTGTTGTAAACAAAGGAAAAAATCACAGAGTTTCTTCAGAAGAGGAATGTTTAATTATGCTTATTGAATCTAAAACCACTGAACATACAGGTAAAATAAAATCGTCAATAACAAAATCAGTTGACCAACAATTTTATTGAAATCCCAAATATTTGGATATATGCGGTTGAACAATTTTTATATTTGAAATTATTTTTTTAATAAAATTTCATAGGTTTAACAAAATGCCTGCCACCAACATGGGGTTTTGTGTAAGCAGGGCATGATCCTGCCCCCCTGATTCCTTTTTCGCAGGGTCTACTTTCTTTATTTAATAAACGTTCCCCACAGATGTCTCTTGCTAGAGGACTCTGCGAACGCTCACACATAGGGAACTTAATGCTTACTTCTTATCTCTGAAAATGCATACTGAATAGTTCGATATTAAAACTAAATATCAGCCCTGAGCTGTGTAATACGAAGAGTCTCTCGTTCCTCGGAGACACTGCGGCAAACCTCTCCTGCTCGACTCCCACCTCCAGGGAAAAAAAATAAAAAAACATGCAACGCTGGCATTCTCTAATGCGTCAACCATGAAAATTGATGCCATGAAAATATTCATTTCATTAGCCATGATGGCGTGTCTGGCCATGGGTTGTACCAAAGAAGATGCAGCAGAAGAATCATCTACCTGTTCCGGCTCCGCAGGTTTTACAAATATTGAAAATAAAATCACCGTAACACAAGGTATCTATGGTACCATTAGTTTTACAGAAGGCAATTGTATGCCCGGACCAGGGCCAAGGGATTGCAGAACCTGTCCGGTAAGCCGAACAGTGAAAATTTACAGGTATACGACCAACAATAATGCTATCCGCGCTAACAATTATGTAGCCAATTTTTACGAACGTTTTACTACCGAATTAGTGGCAGAAACCAAATCAGACGCGAATGGCTTTTATCAGCTAACGCTCCCGGCGGGTAATTATACCATGGTGGTGGTAGAAAACGGTTTACTCTATGCAGCATTCGGAGATGGTCAGGGTGGCATTCAACCCATTACCGTTGCAACAGGCAAAGCGGAAGTAAACTTTGGCATCACTTATAAAGCTGCTTTTTAGTACAGTAAAAGCTTCGCTGTTTATTCTTCGCAGGGGATATTTTTTTAGCAGGCTTATCGCAGATGTCTATCGAAGAGGCATCTGCGATAAGTCTCCCACAGGTTTGAACGAACTCAGCCTTATAGTGTTTCGGTAGTTGCTAAGGATACAACAAATACTTCTTCCTCATTTCCTTATACTGGCTCAATCCCGGCTCCCAGCTCTTGCGGATGTCTGCTTCTGAAACACCGGCAATTACCTGCTGTCTGAATTCACTTACACCAATCTGTATTTCGATGGAATTCATTTCACGACTCAGCTTCGAGTCGAAGAATTTTTCTTTGAATGGGTGTGCATTGTACAATTCAATGATCCAACTGATATTGATCTTTTTGCTTTTCCTGAGTTTTTCTACATCATAATTGCGGAGATCAAGACCATAACATTCTTCATTCATAAACAATGGTGTAGCCGACATGCCTTTGATACTCGTAGGTGTATAGGAAAATGAATAAATACCTTTCAACTCCGGGCTACCCAATACCGTAAATGGAAAATAAGTGCCCCGGCCATGATTGAGATAAGTGGCTTCAAACATACAGGTAGAAGGGTACAACATAATGGCCTGCTGTGTATTCAGGTTAGGCGATGGTTTTACCGGCAATGTGTACGGCATATCATGATCGTAATTGGCCACCGGTATAATGCGGATCTTACATTTTTTGTCTTTGTTCAGCAGCCATCCTTCTCCATTGGCCATCTGCGCAAATTCTCCCACCGTTAACCCATGCGACATGGGTATGGGGAACATGCCGATACCAGATTTATGTTTCATATCGAGTATGGGACCATCAATTAGATAGGCATTGGGATTGGGTCTGTCGAGTATCAGTATTTCTTTATCGTTCTCCACGCATACATCCATCAGCCGTACAAGGGCATTGATATTGGTGTAATAACGAACACCCACATCCTGCAGGTCGTAGATGAGTATATCTACATCGGCCATGTCTTCTTTGCTGGGTTTATTTTTCTTGCCATAGAGTGAGATAAGCGGTATGCCTGTAGCCTGGTCTATCTCATCGTTAATTGCTTCCCCCGCACCTGCATTACCACGAAAACCATGTTCAGGACCAAATACTTTTACAATGTTCACACCTAGTTTCTGCAGGCTGTCTACCAGATGTGTTTTACCAATGATGGTAGTAGGATTGGCCATGATGGCCACCCGTTTGCCTTTCAGTAACGGCAGGTATTTCTCAGTTTGCTCAGCACCTGTAAGGATGGGTTTAGCAGTTTTATCATCAGTAACTGCAGCAAATGATTGCAGGCAAACGATCATGCATAAGCAAACTATCGGAGACATCCATTTCTTCATATCGTGGGTTATTGAACGATAAATATAAGTACAATTATAAAGTAGGTTCTACGGCTAATGATTTTTCAAAAAAAATACACAGATTTTCATGATGATGATGATGTATCATGAAAATCTGTGTGCCATTCTTCTTACTGAAAAATACGCCTGACTATTACTAAACCGCAAACACCCATCTTACATCAAACCTATCCACTATTTCAACCAATGCTTCCCCGGTATTAGATGATTCACGATGATTGGTATCAGCACATAGTTGTTCCAGGTAATGCTGTCGTTCCTGCTCACTGGCGCAGTAAGCAAATAC
>DPWF01000285.1:0-2580 GCA_003526435.1 Chitinophagaceae bacterium
ACTGCAACGGAGCCATCAGCGGCAACTGGTGGGGTGGAGCTTTCAAAGGGTTTGCACCCGCTTACGCAGTCTTCGAATTTTTTAAAGACGGAAGTGTTAATCGGAAAATGATAGAGTACGCTTTGTAATTTGGAAATGTGCTAATTTGAAAATAAAAACAGGCATTTTTGTTTAAAATACTCGCAAAGTATTAACCTCCTTCATTTTCAAATTAGCACATTTTCAAATTCTCAAATTGTTTTCTGAATTACTGCTGCCACTTTCTCCGCCCACACTGCATGCGATTTGGCGGAATAATGTAACTGGTCGCTGGCTAACAGGCTTGTATCGTTTTTGGCGAGTCTGGTTTGAGGAGTAATGTCGATATAGGTACCGCCGAGTTTTTGTGTGGCTTCTTCACAAACTTTATTGAAAGCATCAATGGCTTCGCTGATGGCTTTGCTGTCTTTGCCTGCTGCAAAAGGCGTTACACCCCAGTCGGGAATGGATAATACGATAACACGTTCTGGTCTGTTACCGGCAAAATGAATGGCTTTTTTGAGCAGGTAATCAAATTCCTCTTTAAAATCTGAAACAGATAGACCACGATATTGGTTATTCACGCCAATCAATAAACTCACAAAATCGTATTGTTCATTTAACTGGGTATGAAGGATATGGTCGGCGAGTTCGAAACTGGTCCAGCCGGTTTTGGCCACTACTTCGGGTGCATGGAAATGAAGACCTTTCTTACGCAGCAGTTGAACCACCTGGTAAGGAAACCCTTCATGCAATGGCACTGATTCTCCAATTGTATAAGAATCACCCAGCGCGAGATAACTAAAATAATGACGTGTCATAGCAGCATTTTTTTGTGTTCCTCTGTGCTTTCAGTGGCAAATTAGTCCGAAAGTCGGAAAGACCGAAAGAAAATTCAAAAGTAAAAAGTCAAAATTCAAAAGGAGCATTTTTTGAATTTTGGCTTTTTACTTTTGAATTTATTCACACTTCTATTACCGTATTTCCCGCAAATTTCTGCACAGTTCGTTCACAAAAGCTAAACTCCGTCTGGTTCGTAGTCAAGGAAAGTACATTAGAGAATAATTGTTTATTGTTCACTAAATAGTTAACTTTGCAAACGAATAGGAAGCTCTATTTGTATGAAGACCGGTTTATGAACTGGTACCTGCAATTAGATAAAAAAGTACAGGAAAAAATAGACTGGGTATTTGAACTGGTTAAAACAGTGCCGGTGATACCACAAAAATATTTTCGGCATCTTGAAAATGCAGATGGCCTGTATGAAATAAGGGTTGAATATGAAAGCAATATCTACAGGATTTTTTGTTTTTTCGATGAAGGTAACCTGATTATACTGATCAATGCTTTTCAAAAGAAAACACCAAAAACACCCAGGTCGGAGATTGCACTAGCCACAAAACTTAAGAAACAATATTTCAGCAATAAACCATTTCTCGAATCATGAAAAAAAAGACCGCTGAACTGATTTCATGGGATGCTCACCTCGATAAAAAATATGGTAAGCCGGGAACGATAAAACGTACTGCCTTTGAAGCAAATGCGCAGGCGTTTATTATAGGAGAGTTAATTAAAATAGAGCGTGAAAGGGCCCATCTTACACAGGAACAAATGGCGGAGAAAACCGGAACAAAAAAAAGTTATATCTCACGCGTAGAAAACGGGAAAGCTGATATACAGTTATCTACCCTCTATAAACTCGTGGAACAGGGGTTGAACAAAAAACTGGAATTGGTTATTAGATAACACAAAGTTCGGCACGGAGATAGTCCGGAAGTCGGAAAGACCGAAAGTCCGGGAGAAGATTGATGAACCCTGCGTAAGCTCTGTGTTCTCTTTTCTCTGCGGTGAANNATTCACCGCAGAGAAAAGAGAACGCAGAGTTTTTGTTATTCACCATTTAAGCTTCAACGAGCTCTCTTAAATATTGCTTGCTTTCTTCTTTGAATGCTTTACGTGGCTGCAGACCTAACAGTTGGAACATCTGATTGTCTTCATCAAACGAAGGGTTCGGGGTGGTTAATAATTTATCTCCTGCAAAGATGGAGTTGGCGCCAGCCATGAAACACAATGCCTGATCGGAGATGCTCATCTCTGTTCTGCCGGCACTTAAACGTACCATGGTTTTGGGCATGAGTATACGGGCGGTGGCAATCATGCGTACCATATCCCATACATCTACTTTTGTATTATTTTCTAAGGGTGTTCCTTTAATGGCCACCAATGAATTAATGGGCACACTTTCCGGATGTTCGGGCATGGTAGCCAATGTATGTAACATGCCAATACGGTCTTCATGTGTTTCACCCAGACCAATGATACCACCGCAGCAAACGGTTACACCTGCTTTGCGTACATTATCCAATGTATTCAAACGGTCTTCATAAGTGCGGGTGGTAATGATTTCGCTGTAATGTTCTTTACTGGTATCGAGGTTATGGTTGTAGGCGTAGAGTCCGGCGTCGGCGAGTTTCTGTGCCTGGTCTTCGGTAAGCATACCGAGTGTGCAGCATACTTCCATGCCCATTTCGTTTACACCTTTTACCATATCGAGTACACGAT
>DPWF01000285.1:2596-2976 GCA_003526435.1 Chitinophagaceae bacterium
ATCTTACTTCTCTCCAGGCGGCACCCATACAGAAACGGGTGGAGCCAGCATCTTTGGCTTTCTGTGCATAGGACAATACTTCTTCTTTCTTCATCAGTGCCTGCACATCAACACCCGTACTATAGCGCGCAGCCTGTGGACAATACGCACAGTCTTCACTACAACCACCTGTTTTAATGCTCAGCAATGTACATACCTGTACCTCGGCTGTATCATTGTATTTTCTATGCAGTTCTGCCGCACGGAATACCAGCTCGAGTAAAGGCATGTTATAGATATCGTGAATTTCTTCTTTGGTCCAGTTATGACGGATGTCGGGAGACATATGTAGTTGGTTTTATAGTGCAAATATATAGGAACAGAAGAACAGAGAAACAGAG
>DPWF01000276.1:0-1460 GCA_003526435.1 Chitinophagaceae bacterium
GTTCTCTGGCGCTGATGGATGCAGGTGTACCCGTACCTAAACACGTAAGTGGTGTGGCGATGGGGCTGATTACCCGTGAAGATGGTAAATATGCAATCCTGACCGATATTCTGGGTGATGAAGATCATCTGGGTGATATGGACTTCAAAGTAACCGGTACCCGCGATGGCATCTGTGGTGTACAAATGGATATTAAAGTAGATGGTTTGAGCATGGATGTAATGCGTGAAGCATTGGAACAGGCCCGTAAAGGTCGTTTACACATCCTCGATGCCATGTATGAGTGTATTCCTGCACACCGTGATGATGTGAAACCACATGCACCACGTATGATAAAACTGATCATCGATAAAGAATTTATCGGTGCGGTAATCGGACCAGGTGGTAAAGTAATCCAGGAGATCCAGCGCGAAACAGGTACTACCATCAATATTGAAGAAGTAGGTAATACAGGTGAAGTAAGCATTTTCTCTGCCGATAAAGCTTCTGTTGATAAAGCTGTGGCATGGGTGAGAGGCATTACTGCCACACCAACTGTAGGCGATGTATATGAAGGTCCGGTAAAAGGTATCAAGGAATTCGGTGCTTTTGTGGAATTCATGCCAGGCAAACAAGGCTTGTTACACATCAGTGAAATTAGCTGGAAACGACTCGAAAGCATGGAAGGTCTGTTCAACGAAGGAGATATGGTGAAAGTGAAACTGGTTGGACTTGATCCTAAAACAGGCAAATTCAAGCTGAGCCGTAAAGTATTGATGCCCAGACCTGATGGTGGAAAACCACAGGATGGTGGCGCCGAGTAATATTGAATATTGAACATTCAATGATGAATATCGAACAAGACCTCCTGCCAAACAGGGGGTCTTGTTTTACAGGAAACACCCGAAACAAATACCTGCAGACTTTCGGTTTAAAGGACTTTCTGACTAAATATATTTTATGAACCACTACCAGATAACCATACCAGTAACGGAAGAGTCAACCCGCGAAGTGCTGATTGCGCAATTGACCGAACTGGGTTTTGAAGGCTTTGAAGAATCAGGTACAGAACTGAAAGCTTATATAGAAGAGCCATCATTTGAGGAAAATGAGTTAAAGCAAATAATTGAATTAAATAATTTAACTTATTCAAAGTCAATTATTAAGAAAGAAAATTGGAACGCAGTTTGGGAATCTAATTTCGAACCTGTACTGGTAGATGATTTTGTAGGGGTGAGGGCTGGTTTCCACGCTCCACTTACCGGTGTACAGCATGAAATAGTGATTACGCCCAAAATGGGCTTTGGTACCGGGCACCACGCTACTACCTATTCTGTGATGCAGTTGATGCGGGAGATTGATTTTCAGGACAAATCGGTATTTGACTTCGGAACAGGCACAGGTATTCTGGCTATTCTGGCCGAAAAGCTCGGTGCAACCGAAATTCTGGCTGTTGATTATGACGACTGGTGTGTAGAAAC
>DPWF01000276.1:1473-2653 GCA_003526435.1 Chitinophagaceae bacterium
GCTTCCGAAAACACTTTAATTAATGGTTGTCAATTTGTTGAAATTCAGAAAGATAATACTGCCAGAACAAAAAAATCATACCAGATTGTAATTGCGAATATTAATAAAAATATCATCCTTGATAACCTGGTTCATCTATCCCGTGCAGTTGTACCCGGTGGTGAAATTATTCTGAGTGGATTACTGACAGATGATGAAAATGACATATTAAGCGCTTGTAAACCACTGGGTTGGCAACATATTCGTACGGTGCAAAGAGGGGCGTGGATAGCCATCAGACTAAAGGGGTAATTTTCCCCAAAGGGGTATGTTAATTTATCATTATCTTCATTTTAGGTATATTTGTACCTCCAAACTTCAACCACCCCCCGATGAACGAACTATTGCTCATTGTATTGGCTTATATGATTGGATCGGTTCCTACCGCGATCTGGGTTAGTAAATCATTCTTTGGTATCGACATCCGCGATTATGGAAGTGGTAACGCCGGCGCCACAAATACATTTCGCGTACTGGGCTCAAAATGGGGCAGTTTTGTAATGATGGTGGATGTAATCAAAGGCGTAATAGCTACCTCTCTTTATATTCTTTTGCCTTATTATCTCACCAACGAGTGGGACAGAACCAACCTGATGATAGGTCTGGGTCTGGCTGCTGTACTTGGCCATATTTTCCCTGTATGGGCGAATTTCCGCGGTGGTAAAGGGGTGGCCACTTTATTGGGTATGGCCGTTGCCATCCAGCCGATGGTAGCACTTTGTTGTATCGGCGTTTTCCTGATTGTATTATACCTTACCCGTTTTGTATCGTTGAGTTCTATACTGGCGGGTATTTCATTTATGGTATTTATTCTCTTTATCTTCAACGAAGAAGAAACCCTGTACCGCATTTTTGCTGTATTGGTAGCTCTGATGGTGGTTCTCACACACCAGAAAAATATTTCACGTATTCTCAAAGGCACTGAAAGTAAAGTGCCCATTCTCCGGCACCGCGATAAGCGTAGACTAAGAAGAGATCGCTTCAAACAATAATTTTTTATTGGGTTGACTTTCAAAAGAGCAGTCTGTTTATTTGTATCCGATTATTAAGATAGCGGGCATTTTATACAATCCAGTTCGTTTATTGCATCATTCACAGTTGTGGGTTCATCTGTAACGTTTCACGTGTTACTGGTGCTATC
>DPWF01000283.1:0-547 GCA_003526435.1 Chitinophagaceae bacterium
TCGCTGGTAAAAAAACTGGAAGAATTGGGTATTGGTCGTCCTTCTACCTATGCACCCACCATTTCAACGCTTATCAAAAGAAATTATGTCGAGAAGCGCGATAAGGAAGGTATAAAAAGGCAGGTAAATATTTTACGCCTCAACCCAAAACAGGAAATAGCAAAAGAGATCCTCACAGAAAATACGGGTGCTGAAAAATCGAAACTCTTCCCTACTGATCTCGGCATGGAGGTTACTGATTTTCTGAAACAGCATTTCAGTAAAGTGATGGATTTTGGTTTTACCGCACGCATCGAAGAAGAATTTGATGAGATTGCACAAGGCAAAACCCGCTGGAGCAGCATGATCGATGAATTCTACAAGCCTTTCCATGAAAACATTGAACATACATTAGAGAATGCAGAAAGAGCCAAAGGTGAACGAGAGTTGGGAATGGATGAAGCCACAGGCAAAAAAGTAATTGCCCGTATGGGACGTTACGGACCGATGGTACAGATTGGTCAGGTGGAAGATGAAGAAAAGCCAAGATTTGCCAAATTAAAAGCCT
>DPWF01000283.1:561-1132 GCA_003526435.1 Chitinophagaceae bacterium
AACCATTACCATGGAAGAAGCCATGGAACTCTTTGCTTTACCACGTGTACTCGGCACTTATGAAGACCAGGAATTATCGGTAAATGTGGGTCGCTTTGGTCCATATATTAAACTGGGTGATCAGTTCATCTCCATTCCAAAAGGTGAAGACCTTCATACCATTGAACTGGAAAGAGCCATAGAATTGCTGCATGAAAAACAGCAGGCCGATGCACCTATTGCTTTTTACAATGAGTTACCTGTAACCAAAGGAAAGGGGCGTTTTGGTCCGTTTATCAAATGGAACGACATGTTCATTAATATCCCAAGGGCATACAATTTCGATACTCTTTCGCAACAGGATATCAATGAACTGATTGAAAAGAAAATGGAAAAAGAAGCCAATCGTTTTATTAAACAATGGCCCGCAGAAAAAATCAATATTGAAAATGGCCGATGGGGTCCGTTTATCCGTTTTAATAAGAAGATGCTGAAAATGGGTCGTAAAACCGATGGCGGAAAATACACGGCCGAAGAATTGGCAGATATTGATGTGGAAGAGATTAAGAAAATGATTGTTGAACAGGTACCC
>DPWF01000283.1:1203-7203 GCA_003526435.1 Chitinophagaceae bacterium
AAGCACCCGCCAAAAAGGCCGCGAAGAAAGCAGCTCCCAGGAAAGCCGCAGCCAAAAAGAAATAACCGTATTATATTTCATCAAATAAAGAGGGTCCATCTTTTCAAAGATGGACCCTCTTTATTTTTATCATTGGTCATTCAATGATCCTTATTCAATATTTTCTTTACGCTGGTCTACCCATCTGACGCAAAAAACGCACATGTGCTACTACAGCCTTACGCATGGTAGGATACTCGATATATTGTAATTGGTATTCCCTGCAAACATTTCGTACAATTTCGCTGATGGCAGGATAATGTACGTGCGATATTTTAGGAAACAGGTGGTGTTCAATCTGAAAGTTCAATCCGCCTACCAACCAGCTAACCAGCTTGTTTCTGGTGGCGAAATTGGCGGTGGTCTTTATCTGGTGTGCCGCAAATTCATCCGGTAATTTATTGGTTTCAATATCGGCAATCGGAAACTCCGTGTGCTCAACAGTATGTGCCAGTTGAAATACAATACTCAACACAAAGCCTGCAAAGAAACTCATGATGATAAATCCGATCATCCAGTATAACCAACCCACCGTTAAAATGGGCAATACGATGAATACAGCAGCATGATACAGTTTTACACCCCAGAACTCCACATGATCATTCCAGCTCATTTTTTTCAGGGGAACATTGCCGATTTTCCTTGAAAAATACTTTTTGTAATCTGCAAAAAAGATCCAGAATACATAAAGCAGCATATACAATACCCAGAAGTAAAGGTGTTGGAATTTATGTACCTTGTAATGCTTTTGTGTAGGCGCCATACGCATCAGGATACCTACTTCAATATCATCATCTACACCGTCTACATTGGTGAAACTATGGTGAATCATATTATGTTTCATGTTCCACATAAAGTGATTGGCACCAAGCATGCTGATAGATGATGCTGCTACCCTGTTGAGCCATTTGTTATGACTAAAACTGCCATGGCTTCCATCATGCATTACATTAAAACCGATGGCCGCTACCAATCCGCCCAATACAATACATTCGAAAATAGCGAGGTACCAGACAGGTGTGAAGAATAGCAGGTGCAGATAAACGGTTATAAAAGCAATGACCATGATAATGGCCTTTGTAAAAAGTTTGGGATTACCCGTTGGCGCAATGCCTCTTTCATCAAAATATTGCTGAACTCTTTTCTTTAATTCTGTGTGCAACGATTGTTTGACTGCGGGAAATTTGGGGATAGCAACCTGTGACATGTATAAATTTGAAATGATAGACCACAAAATAACGCTAATTCTATATCATTTGCTTGTTAAAACTTGTTTTTTACAGAACTGTGGCACAGAACGACAATTTCTCCACATTAGTATTCAACATTATCCTGATATTTCCACAGCACTGAATAACTTCTTATTGACAAATACATCAATTTTATTTTAGTTTGATATAAATAAGGGTTACTGTATGGTAACCACGACGCCCTAAGCTTCAACACATGCAGGAAACAAAGGAAATACATGCATTGTTTACCCTGATCGATGACCCTGATGAGGAGGTTTATTCCACCATTTCAGAGCGAATCGTAGGATATGGAAAAGGAATTATCCCCAACCTTGAGCACCTATGGGAAAATACCCCCAGCGAAGATGTACAGGGAAGAATAGAAATGATTATCCATCGCCTGCATTTCAGAGACCTGAACAACGATTTTACTGAATGGCGCGACAGTGCTTATCACGATCTTTTATTCGGTGCTTTACTGGTATCGAAATTTCAATATCCTGATCTGCAGACCACCCCCGTGATTCAGGAAATTGAAAAAATAAGACGTAACGTATGGCTTGAGCTCAATAGCTTTCTCACACCGCTTGAACAGGCCAATGTATTATCGAGTATTCTGTACAATTATTACAACCTCAAAGGAAGTGAAGTAAACTACGAGAAACCCGATGAGTTTTTTCTTCACAAAGTATTGGAAACCAAAAAAGGGAATGCCATTTCAAATGCGCTGATATATCAGGTACTTTGTGATCAACTGGAAATCAACGCACGTATCATCAATATTCCGAAACAATGCATCATCGCTTTTTATCATTCAGATTATGATGCTGCATTATACCCTGGTCATCCCCAGGATAAAATTCATTTTTTTGTGGATGGCACCAGCGGACAGGCTTTTTCACATGCCGATATTGAAAACTATTTTAAACGCATTTCCGTTCCTCCGGTGGCTTCTTATTTCAAGCCCCAATCACATAAAAGACTGATACAGCTTTTGCTGGAAGAACTGGCTAAATGTTTCGATAGCCCAACCAACGCCTATAAGCATACAGAATTATTGCAACTGGCAGGCTTACTAGATGAATAAGCTGGAACAAATGAGATTTGCCCCAACTTATTTGTTCTTCAATTCCTGTATTTTACACTAACTGAGGATCCAAGGTAATACTCATGTTATAAGCCTTACTTACCGGACAATTGGCTTTTGCATCAGCCGCGCATGTTTCAAACTGTTCGGCGCTAATGCCCGGTACTTTTGCCTTGAGTACAAGATGAGAGCTGGTAATAGTACCATCTTCCAACGTAATTGTGCATTGTGTTTCAAGTGAATCAGGTGTAAAACCGGCCGCACCCAATACAAAACTCAGCTTCATGGTAAAACAACCGGCATGTGCTGCTGCCATCAGCTCTTCCGGATTGGTTCCCACTCCTTCTGCAAACCTCGAATTAAAAGAATACTGGGTTTGATTAAGCGTGGTACTTTGCGTGGTAAGATGCCCGCTACCTTCTTTTCCCGAGCCATTCCATACTGCAGTTGCATTGCGTTTCATAGCGATTAAATTTTTAAATTTGAATAAATGATTTAGATATGATCAGTTGGGATGATTTTGAAAAAATTGAAATCCGAAGCGGAACCATTCTGGAAGTTACAGATTTTCCCAAAGCGAAGAAACCTGCTTACCAGCTAAAGATCGATTTTGGCACATTCGGCATCAAACAATCTTCTGCTCAAATTACACAACACTACCCTAAAGAGGTGTTGGTAGGGCAACAGGTTGTAGCCGTTGTAAATTTTCCACCCAAACAGATCGCCAATTTTTTTAGTGAATGTCTCGTATTGGGAGTATATGATACTGAAGGAAATGTAATTCTGTTACAACCGGAACGGTCTGTTGAAAACGGGCAGAGAATTGGCTAATACAGGCCAAATCTACCAATTACCGTTTTGGCTTAGTATATTCGGAGATCAAATCAACTGATCGCCACCCGATCACTGCTATGAGCGAACTCTATTATACTTATTATGAAAGTCCGGTAGGACTGCTCAAAATTGGTGGTACGGACCAGTTTATCGGTGAACTGAGTTTCGTTGATAATCCTGACCAGCTTACTTATGGAGAACCGGGCATAAGTGAAATTATGCACCAGTGCACAGAGCAACTGATTGAATTTTTTCATGGGAGCAGAAAAAATTTCGATATACCCATCCACCAGGAAGGAACCGAATTTCAGAAAAGAGTGTGGGGTGAATTACTCGAAATACCTTACGGTAAAACCATTAGCTATCTCGACATGGCCAAAAAATTGGGCGATCCCAAAGTAATCAGGGCCGCGGCCAGTGCCAATGGCAGAAATAATATTGCGATTATTGTTCCCTGCCACAGGGTCATCGGCAGCGACAGGTCGCTGGTAGGTTATGGTGGTGGGATGTGGCGTAAAAAATGGCTGCTCCAACACGAATTTAAAATTACACATGGTGTACAAACACTATTCTAATATTCTCCCGCCACTTATTGCATTGCTGTTATTGATGCAGTTGCCTATCTCATTTTTTGCCCAATCAAAATCCATGTTAGCAAACTGGCAAATTGCAGTGAGAACAGCCGGCACTACTTCGGGATATGACATCCGCATAGAACAGTACCGGGATAAAACCAATTTCTTCTTTAAACGAATCGACAGTCTTCGTCAGCGCGATATGGAGAAAGACCCTTCCTATGTAGCACAGAGGGCAGCCATACGGGCGGCAACCACTGTAGATGAAGCTACTTATGAGATTGAGAAGCTGGCCAGCATTATTGAACTGTTTGAAGTGTCAAGAAAAGATACATTAAATTATACTTCTCCTCTTCCCGAACCAGCACTACAATCTTTACTGGACAGTTTAATCAATATGCCGGTTGATATACTCAGCAATAATGCNNCGGTTATTCTTTTCATTTTATCCGTTACAATGGAAAAAAGAAAACGGTTGATTTTTTTACACCGCAACCAGGTCCCGATAGCCATCCTTTCCTTTTCAGGCTGATTACACAGACTTTGGGTTTCTACAGAAAAGAAAAACCTAGTGCCATTATTACTACCGGTTCAACAAGTGGCTATTAATATTTATTGCATATCTGCCCCGGTGAAACTCAAGGGTAACAAACTGCTGGCTTTCGGCACTATATATACTTTCCCGGATAATCCACCCAAGATGAGACGAACAGGTTTTTGCACCCTGATCTCGTATTCCAGTAAACTCTGTCTGCAAATACCACAGGGCGATATGGGATGATGGCTATTACCCCTGGTATTATCGTAACTGATAGCAATGCTCTCAATAGGAACCTGAGGATAAAGCATAGCCGCATTCGACAATAATACCCGCTCCGCACAAATACCTACCGGAAAACTTGCATTTTCCTGGTTGGTGCCTTTTACTATTTCACCATTCGCCAGCACTGCTACTGCACCTACATTAAAATTGGAATAAGGGGCATATGCTAATTTTGTGGCTTCCTTTGCCTGCTTCAACAATGCGGCATCCTGTTCATTCAACTGATCCGCTGAGTCATACACTTCAAATTGAAATTGATACTGTTGATGATTCATACACAAACATATTTAGACAAAAAAGTCCTCAAAGCTTTCGCGATGAGGACCCCTTATGGCAATGTAATATAATGATTTTTCGGTAGAAACCAAAGGATGAAGCTGCAAGCCGCAAGCTTCAAGCTACAAGAGAAAACTACCTTGTTACTTGTAGCTTGCGGCTTGCAGCTTTACTTTGCTACCTGATACTACGCATAATCCGCTTCCACCTTGGACCTTTATCCCAGCTAAACCAGATCAGTGAGGCTTTACCTACAATATGTGTTTCGGGTACAAAGCCCCAGAAACGGCTGTCCTGGCTACGGTGGCGGTTATCACCCATCATCCAGTAATAATTGTATTGGGTGATATAAGTAGTAGTGGCTTTACCATTGATAAAGAATTTACCTTCTTTTTCTTCCAGTGTATTGTGTTCATAAGTAGCAATCAAACGCCGGTAGAGTGAAATATTCTGACTAGTCAGGTGCAGTGTATCTCCTTTTGCCGGAACACGAACCGGACCAAAATTATCAATACTCCATGGATAGTTGCCTTCATCATTGGGGAAAGTCATACCGGCATAATTCTCTACATACCTTGTAGATGAAACATAGTTGGGCAGTTTTTTCAATTTATCCAGCTCCTCGGGGGTAAGGTTAAATTTATAACTGCTGTCGCTGAGCATCTCCAATTGTCCCTTTGTATCTGCTATATCAATTCCCAGTTCTTCTTTCAGAAAATCGGGGTCATAGGGTTGTTTATTGGTCACCACAGTGTATTCTGTTTGTGAACCGCCCGGAACCAGGGCAGGGCTGCCGTTTACATACAATTCACCATTACGTATCTGCAATACATCGCCACCCACACCTACACATCGTTTGATATAATTATCGGTCTTGTCCATCGGGTGAACAATTACAGGGTATTCAGGGCTCGCAAACAATTCCTGTCTGTTGCCTTTAAACGTATAACGTAACACATCGTAATAGGTAACCTTACTTCCGTATTCGGGAAGGTTAATAATGGTATCGCCCGCAGGAAAATTAAAAACAACTACATCATTTCTTTTTACTTCAGTAAATGCCGGCAATCTTTTATACGGCAGTTGTATCCATTTCAGATACGATGGCGTTGTTTGTGAAAAGGGAAGTGTATT
>DPWF01000336.1 GCA_003526435.1 Chitinophagaceae bacterium
CTTCAGGCGATTCGGTGTGGATATTGTTTCGCAACAACAACCAAAATATTCGTGACAGTTGGGTGAGTCGTTCCACCGATTTGGCAGCCACATTTGATACGGCCACCGACGTGGATGCTACCGACTGGCAAATAAACGCCTGCCCGATCAGCGGTCCGCGTTTGGCCCGGTCGGGCGATAGCCTGCTGGCTGTATGGATGAGCGCTGCAAACGGAACAGGGCATATTTACCTCAATAGCTTACACGCTGCGACTATGCAGGCCGGACATCAGTTGGATTTTTCCGACGGATCAGACCCGCAAAGTGTGCATACACAACCCGATATTACTGCCTCTGGTGATACCGTCGGAGTCGTTTATGTAAAAAAGGCAAAAGAAATCAATTTTCATTTTTCTACCAATGGTACAAGCAATCTCATTAACCAAAGTACGCAGTTTGCCATACCGGACCATATACTCAGATATCCTTCATTATCCTTTCGCAATGGTGTGTTTCATCTGATTTATGTGGATGCCACTGATGGTAATGTGATTTATCGGCAGGGGCATCTTACTCAAAGCAGTGCGGTTGCAGAACCGGCAGATGTTTTTGATGTATCGATTTTTCCTAACCCAACCACAGGCATTATTACGGTACAAACAGACAGAAACCCTATCACTGCCCTGGCCGTGACTGACAGTCATGGGAAGACTATTTATCTACCGGGTAAGATCCGTCAGTCCGAATATCAATTCGCCATTGACCTGCGTAATAACCCGCCTGGCATTTATTTTATTCATGTGAATAGGAAGGATGGGAGGGAATATACTAAGGCGATTAGTTTACAATTTTAGCCAATTCATTTTAGAAAGCGCTTTACTTAGGTTCGTACAATATTCTTAAAGCTTTATGCCTATTTATAAAAAAGATGCGCGTTGAGGCAACTACTGGCCTTTTTTTACTGAATTGATAATTAAAGGAGGGTGAATAAATAACCTGTTGTTTTTACCCATTCCTTAGATATTGAAATAAACACATTTTCTAAGAATTTTTAATTTATGAAATACCAGATCGTTTCCTCCAGGTTATTTATCCTGCTCTATATCATCATGCTGCCAGTATTTTTTTCAGCACATTGTAAAAAAATGCACGGGAGTACAGATGCCGTTGCCCGGGATGTGGCAGAACAAAATTTTTCTGCTCCCCTGGCCGTTCCACCCGTGTTGAATGGCACTAACGCCACACTTACTGCTCAATCCGGAATGGCTTCACTTGGCAATAACTTCACTGTAAGCGCCCTGGGTTACGGAGAAGCCACTATTTTGGGACCAACCATCAAAATAAAACAAGGTCAGGAGTTCAACCTTAGTTTCACCAATAATCTTTCAGAAGCCACCAATATTCACTGGCATGGCCTTGAAGTACCTGCCGCTCAGGATGGTTATCCGACTGACTTGACGCAGTCTGGCGGAGTATTTTCTTATCAATTTACCGTCAAAAACCGGCCGGGAACCTATTGGTACCACCCGCACCCTGATATGGCAACCGCAAGTCAGGTATATCGCGGATTGGCTGGCTTTTTCCTTGTGAGTTCACCGGAAGAGGATGCATTACATCTGCCTTCCGGAGAATTTGATGTACCACTCGTCGTTCAGGATAAACGACTGGATGGGGGACTTAGTTATGATCCCGATACTGATGACCTGACTATAGGAACATTCGGAGAGTCAGTGCTCGTCAATGGAACCGCTGGTGCGATGCTCGAAGTTGCCACACGCACTTATCGTTTCCGGCTGCTCAATGGTTCCAATGCCCGTATCTACAATTTTGCGCTTTCCAATCAGGCTGAATTTCGACTTATCGGCACAGATGGTGGTCTGCTCAGTACATCTGAAGCAGTCAATGCAATCCTGCTTGCCCCTGGTGAACGCGCCGATGTATTGGTGAATTTTGGTACATCATCAGTTGGCGAGGAAATTTTTTTGCAAAGCAATTCTTTTGAAGGAACAGATGCTCAGGGCAAACAAACCTTCAAAATACTGAAATTTAAAGTTACCCGCCAGGAAACAGAAAGTTTTGTTTTGCCGGAAAGCCTCATGCCCGTTGAAATAATACCTGCTACCGCAGCTACTGCTACAAGAACTTTTAATATTGGACACATGATGTCACATGGCGGAGGTATGGGCGATATGGTGATGCACCCGCTCGACGGTAAAACGTTTGATGCCAATCGCAGGGATGAGGTAGTGAACGCTGGAAGCACGGAAATTTGGGTATTCGACAACAGTGCGGGTACTGAAACACACCCAATGCACTTGCACGCAGGACAATTTCAGGTGCTGGATCGTTCAGGAGGGCGTGGTACAGTACAGCCGTGGGAAAAAGGTTGGAAGGATACTGTACTCGCATTTCCTGGAGAAAAGGTACGTATTATCATCAAATTCCCTGAGAACAAAGGTAAATTCGTTTTTCACTGTCACAACCTCGAACACGAGGATGGCGGGATGATGCTCAACTATGAAATCCAATAGTTACCGCATTGATTGATTTGGCAACAACAAATTCAAATTTATTATTCATATCTAAATTTTTCAAAAATGAATCGTTTAAAAAACATTCTGTACTTCTTCTCCTTCCTGTCACTGTCATTCTTCGCGTGCAATAAAGAGAGTTATTCTGAGCAACTTACCGCTGAATGGAATTCAACAGCCATTAAAATTGATGGGGTGGCGGCGCCTTCTTCAACGACGATGTTTATGCATCTCCAAACTGGCGACAACTTCGAAATCACAACCGGCATTACGCCCTTTACCCATCCAACTTCTGGTAAATGGAGTGCCAGCAAAGATAACTCGGAGCTTACATTGGCAGGAAATGTCTGGACGATACATCATCTGGAAGGCAATACCCTGCGCATTGGCAATACGGTTGACGGCAAGGAACTCGAAATTGATTTTTCGAAATAGCCGGATACAGAACAGTATAAAAAAAGTCAATCAATATGAATTCACTCACTTTTGTTCGAAAAAAGGTCGTTTATATCACAGGCTGGTTGTTTAAGTTTCTTTTTGTCAAAAAGTG
>DPWF01000322.1:0-1272 GCA_003526435.1 Chitinophagaceae bacterium
CTCACGCTCAGACTACACCGAATAAAGAACATGCAGGTAATAGTAAAGGCCCCTGTGAATAAACGATCAATCTTTTAGTATGAAAAATAACCTGTTCTCTTTGCTTACCCATCCAATTATTCAAATACTTTCTTTTAACTGGATATTAGTGGGCAGTCCTTATTTTGGCGGACCTTATTTGTTTTTTGTGGTGGGTGCTGCCACTCAGTTTGAATGGTTCGCAGTATTGGGTGTTGCAGGTGTTTTTTTGCTTGCTGTCTGTGTTTTTTTAAAAAACTGGTTGTTACAGATCGCTGGCAGTATATGTTGTTTGTCTTCTATTGCTATATTCTTTTTTAATTCCAGTTATGAAAATGCTCTTATTACTTTAGGAGACTGGCTGGCTCTTTTAACTCTTGTATTTTTTGTTCTGATTCATACACTCACCCTGTATAAATTATTCAGATGGAAGAACTACTCAAATTATTAGAAAGTTTTCATCCTGTACCAATAGAACTGCAAATTCATCTTTTACATCATTTACCCAAAGAAGTTCATCGTGCGAACAAAACGATTCTTGATGAGGGTGATGTGTGTGACTGGATTGCTTTTGTCGAAAAAGGCTTACTGAAAATATATTATGAACTCGAAGATGGTACAGAACGTATCATATGGTTCCAGCGGGATGGAGATGTAATTGGTTCCATGAAGTCTTATTTTTCAGGGATGCCATCCAAACTCACCATCCGTACCATGGAAGAAACGCATTTGCGTAAGATTCGTAAAACAGATCTGGAACTATTGTACCAGAAATTCCCCTCATTTAATATTAATGCCAGGCGTATCACAGAAGAGTATTATAGTCGTAATGAGGATCATGTGATTTTACTGGCCATGCCGCCAAAAGAAAGGTTAAAAAAGCTGGAAGCTGATTATCCATGGATTGTCAGTGATGAAAGGATTAAGGATTATATGCTGGCTGGTTATTTAGGGATTGATAACTCTACATTAAGCAAGTATCGAAAATCTTCGTAGGCTATTTTATTTTTTTGATTATTCAAGTAAAAATATTACTTGAATTCTGCTTTTCAATTATTAAGATGTGATTGATTGCTCAATCAAAATAGTTGGTGAAATCCTGTTATAGCTTTGTGGTAACAAAATAAGGATACCATGAAACTATTTGCAATGACGATGATGATTGTGTGGTGTTTGTTTGCAAATGCACAGTCCATCAGTATTTCAGGCGGCAAGCGTTTTCGTGCCGCTGATTATCTATCTCTTAGATACATT
>DPWF01000322.1:1299-4126 GCA_003526435.1 Chitinophagaceae bacterium
TCGCTGACTTCGTTTATGGAACGCAGTCATCGAAACAATCTTCGATTCTCTGCCTACGGGTTTGATCTTTTCTTTCTCTCTGATCCGGTTCAAGATCCCTATCTCAGTAAACAAATTTTACTCGGCGGTGGGATCGGCGCCTGTTGGTTGGTTGAACAGGAACCCTGGTTGTACAAGGACTGGCCTTTTTCCAAGCGATCCGGTTTTGGTTTGGTTGGAGAATTGTCAGGCAGTTATAAATTATCTGATTCTTTTTCTCTCGGTTTATGGGGACAGCAGAAAATCATCTTTAACCCGGCAATTGGCAGCACCCGATGGCTTGCCGGTCTGCGACTTACCCATATGCTCTAATACAGATTCTTCACTTTAAACATTTGTCATGAAGGCTTTAATTTTTTACCGGTTTTACCGGTGGGGGCTAGCTATGTGCCTGCTATTTCCCCTGCTGCTTGCAGCACAACCTCTGCCAGGCTCTAACCAGATCACGATTGAACTGGTGAGTGAAAATTATAACTGTTCCAGCGGACAACTCACGGTACAGTTTCGTGTAAAAAATGAAAATATGGATGGTGTACTGGGTAGGTTTACCAGTTCATTTCATATACAGACAGGTACTGAGATCCAATATGGCTCTGCGGGTAATAATAATGTGATTCATTCTTTCAGTTTGCCTTATAGTATTGGCAACTTAGTAAACATTGGTGCTTATGGTATCATAGATAACGACGCACCTTATGTTGAAACATGTTTTATTCCTCAATCGGCTCAATTGCCGGACGCCCCCTCCATCAGCACTTCGGGTTCCATGCCTTTGTGTAATGGTGCAACAGCGGTGCTGACTGCATCCGGTTCTACCGGTAATTATCTCTGGTCTAACGGCGCAACGGGCAGTAGTATTACGGTGAGCTCGGCAGGCACTTATTCAGCAAGAGCGTTGAATGCCTGTCGACAATCGGTTCCCAGCAATACGATCGTGGTAACAACAGAAGGATTACCCGCTGCACCTGTTATTACACCCAATGGACCATTATTACTTTGTAATGGTGAATCTGCGAATTTATCTGCCAGTGGTTCATCAATTACCTGGTCAAATGGTTCTGCGGGTAATAGTATCACGGTTAATACTGCCGGTAGTTATTATTGTTACAGCACGAATGGTTGTGGCAACAGTCCTAATAGTAATACTGTCTTTGTTTCAACGGTTGTTTGTCCTACACCCATTCCCGGAAATGATTTCCAGGTTTGTCCCGGAGCTACCAAGACACTTGATGCAGGTGCCGGTTATGATACGTATCTGTGGTCTACAGGTGCGACTACAAGAACCATTACGGTAGGCCCAGGTAGTTATACGGTCACCGTCAGCAAGGAAGGTTGTTATGCAACATCTGCTCCTGTTACGGTTTCTTACTATGCTATTACAGCGCCAACGATCAGCGCTTCGGGTCCTTTGCAATTTTGTGCTGGAGGTAATGTCACTTTAACTTCATCACCCGCTAACAGCTATTTATGGAACACTGGTGCAACGAGTGCACCCATCAATGCGGGGACAAGTGGTAGTTATTATGTTTCTGTAACAGATGCGAATGGTTGTTCAGCCACTTCGGCCGCAGTGAATGTGATCGTCAATGCAGTTCCCACAGCTACCATTAGTGGTGGTGGAAATTTGTGCCAGAGCAGTTCTAGTGCTGATGTCACTTTTACAGGAAATGGTGGTGTAGCTCCTTATATATTTAGTTACCGGGTCAATGGTGGTAGTGTACAGACGATCAGTACCACATCAGGGAACAGCGTCAGTATTACTGTGTCTTCTGCTGCTGTTGGTGTTTATACCTATAGCCTCGTGGCTGTACGTGAAAGTAGCGCCACCCTTTGTCAGAACAGCGCTTCAGGTGAAGTGACTGTGCAGGTGAATGAAAGACCTACGGCAACGATCAGTGGATCAACGACCGTATGTGCAGGCGCAAGTTCACCTATCATTACGCTAACAGGTAGTGGTGGAACAGCACCCTATGTGTTTACCTATGAATTAAATGGGGGAGCATATCAGACTATTACCAGTTTAGGTACAACAGCTATCATTAGTGTACCAACAAATGCCGCAGGTGTTTATACATATCGCCTGGTGAGTGTACGTGATGCAAGCAGCACAGCCTGTACCAATATTCAATCGGGTACTGCGACAGTGGTAGTCAATGCAATGCCTGTTACCCCGCTTCTTTCTACTGCTACTACACATTTGTGTAATGGTGCTTCAACAGTTATCAGCATACAAAATGCAGAAGCGGGCGTCAGTTACCAATGGTTTAAAAATGGGGTGCTGTTATCCAATGGTACAGCTACTTCAATTAGCGTTACTTCAGCAGGGCTTTATACAGTTAAAGCTGTGAGCAGTGCCGGTTGTACAACAGTGGTGTCCAATACGATTACTATTACAACAGGTACAGTTCCAACACCGGTGATTATTGGAACAGGAAAAGTTTGTCCTGGAGGAAGCACTCCTTTAAGAATAGGATCAAGTGACGGTTTGGGTTTTGACAGGTGGCGATGGATGAGGGACCCCGCAGTAGGCGGGGTCCTTTCGGAGGACAGCCTTTTTTCGTTTGAAGCCGGGCAGTATCGCGTGATTGTGGAGCGTGAGGGATGNNCTGTAACTGCTGATGATACTGAATTCCCGGCGGGAAAAATTGAATTACATGCCACTGAAATTGCATATGGTGGTTTGCTCACTTTAAAAGCTGCTGTGCATCCTGCTCAATTGTTTAACTGGGATCTGGGTAATGGACGTAAAGTACAGACCTGTGATTCGATCATCCATGAATATTATTAT
>DPWF01000377.1 GCA_003526435.1 Chitinophagaceae bacterium
TTCAGTACCCCCGTAAAACCATTGGGCATAAAAGGTTTCCAGTTATTGGTATCTACAAAAAAAGCACCGGCAATGATAACAAATATGATAACTGCCACTTTGAAGATCACCATGGCATTGGCTGTTTTTTTACTTTCCTTTATCCCGATGATGGTGATCCAGGTAATCAATGCCACTACCATAAAAGCCGGCAGGTTGAAAAATATATGCATCCCGCCAATAACAGGTGCACTGTTATAAGCATTGATAGCAAAGCGATATGATTCGAGTTGTGCGGGATCGGTAATATTACCCGCAGCCATTGCATTCGTGGCTGTTGTAAAAGCATTGGAAGCCGTAAGCGGGTCTACCAGTAACCAGTCGGGTAAATGAATGTTGAAAATATGTACCAGCAGGTTATTGAAATAGCCACTCCACGATATTGCCACCACAATATTACCAATGGCATATTCCAGTATCAATGCCCAACCGATGATCCAGGCAATCAGTTCTCCGAAAGTAACATAGGAGTAGGTATAAGCACTTCCCGCAACCGGTACCCTGCTTGCAAACTCAGCATAACAAAGTGCTGAGAAGCCACAGGTAATGGCTGTAATAACAAATAACAGGGATATACCGGGTCCTCCATCATAAGCGGCTCCGCCAATCGTGGAAAACACACCGGCCCCCACTACTGCAGCAATACCCAGGTAGGTGAGATCGCGTACACCCAATACTTTTTTCAGTCCGGCTCCGTGTGCATCTGAATGACCAGCGGCTGCATCTGCCGTAATTTTATCAAGTGATTTTTTTCTGAACAGAGAACCTGCCATGTGGTTGGTTTTGGTGATGGAAGAATCGTTATTTACAAATGGAACAGTTGACAAGATAATTCAATCCGGCTAATATTCTCGCTGTATGAGAAAATTGGCCAGTTCCTGTAAAGGCTGTTTACGAACGGCTCTTACGGCAATAGCTTCCAGATGTTCAAGTGCTGTTTGCAGGTATTTATCCTTGAGTGCCATGGCCCATTCGTCAATATTNNAATATTACAGGCACGGAAAATGGCCAGCATTCTTTCTACTTTATCCGCAGGGTTTTGTCGCATTAAATGTTCCATCTCTTTTCGCTGTTCCGGTGTCGCCACTTCCAATGCATGTAACAGCAGAAAGGTTTTTTTATTCTGACGGATATCTCCTCCTACATCTTTCCCGAACTTTTCCGGATCACCAAATGCATCGAGGTAATCGTCCTGCACCTGGAAGGCGATACCGAGGTTTTTACCAAAATCGTAAAGATGTCTGCAATTGCCTTCACTGGCGCCTCCAATAACGGCACCCATTTCTAAACTGGCAGCTAATAGTACAGATGTTTTGAGACTGATCATATGAATATATGCATCCAAAGAAACGGATTCCAGTTTTTCAAAATCCATATCCAGTTGTTGCCCTTCACAAACTTCCCGCGCTGTTGTGTTAAACAGGTTGAGTATTCGATGCAGGTATTGCGGGTTGATTTTATTCAGGTATTCATATGCTTTGATCAGCATTACATCACCCGCCAGCAATGCCGTGCTTTCACCATACCGGATGTGTACAGTTTCCATCCCCCTGCGCAGCGGCGCTGCATCCATGATGTCGTCGTGAATCAAGGTGAAATTGTGAAACAGTTCTATGGCCGTTGCCATATGCCAGGTATCGGGATGAATTTCATCAAACAATTCATTTCCCATGAGGCACATAACAGGCCGGATTCTTTTTCCTCCCCATGACAGGAAATATTCATTGGGTTCATATAAACTGGATGGCTGTTCAGGAAAATGCCTTACTGAAAAATGATTTCCGAAATCTGTTACTAAATCTTTAAAACTGTGCATAATACAAACCTAAATATAAAAGCAAAAGCAACCTTAACTATTCCTTGAAGATTAACGGGATTATTTTTGGCACGATTTTATATTATAAGAGAAAAACACTGTTATGAAAAGAGTAATTTTGTTAACCCTGATTGTTTTTACTGCTTCTGTAGCTATGGCACAGAGCACTGGCTCAACCTACAAAACCGCTTTGGGTGTGAAAGTACACCCCGGGGCTATTAGTGTAAAACATTTTGTGAAAAGTAATGCCGCTGTTGAAGGACTTGGCTATATTTCAAATGATGGTTTTCGCTTAACGGGTCTCTATGAATACCATGGCGATTTTACCGGTGTAGATGGTTTGAAATGGTATGTAGGTGGCGGTGCGCACCTTGGTGTATGGAGCGACAACTGGCGCAACCGTTATCCCACCAGAAACGATGGTCTTGCCATTGGTGTGGATGGTGTACTGGGTGTTGATTATAAGATAAAAGGCGCGCCCCTAAACCTTAGTTTCGACTGGCAACCCTCTTTCAACTTTATCGGCTACAACTATTTTGAAGGTGGCTGGGGAGGAATTGGGATACGATATACGTTTTAAACAGATGAACAGAGAAATATCCAATTTCCAATGTCCAGATATTTCTTTCATTGGAAATTGGACATTTCTCTGCTTCTCTGTTCTTCTGTTTTTAAAGTTTAAACAAGCTGTCTACAAATTCCCTTTTGTCAAAGATGATGAGGTCATCTATTTTTTCTCCTACTCCGATATACTTTACAGGAATTTTAAACTGATTGGCAATGGCGAGTACCACACCTCCTTTGGCTGTGCCATCGAGTTTCGTGATGGACAATGCGGTTACTTCAGTGGTTGCGGTAAACTGACGAGCCTGCTCTAATGCGTTTTGTCCGGTAGAACCATCGAGTACCAGCATTACTTCGTGGGGTGCATCGGGAATTACTTTCTGGATTACCCGTTTAATTTTTCCGAGTTCATCCATCAGGTGCAGTTTGTTGTGCAAGCGTCCGGCAGTATCAATGATCACCACATCTGCATTACGCGCCACGGCACTTTTTACGGTATCGAATGCAACAGCGCTCGGGTCTGAGCCCATGGCCTGTTTTACAATGGGTACACCTACCCTTTCACTCCAGATGGTTAACTGATCCACTGCTGCTGCGCGAAAGGTATCGGCGGCACCCAATACCACTTCTTTACCGGCTTTTTTATAATTGTGTGCCAGTTTACCGATGGTAGTGGTTTTACCTACGCCATTTACACCAACAACCAATATTACGTAAGGCTTTTTACCTTCCGGTATATCGAAGTCTTTGTAAGAGAAATCAGGAGCATCCACCAGCATATTTTGAATCTCTTCCTGCAATAGCTTATTCAGCTCGGTGGTGTTTACATATTTATCCTGTTTAACCCTGTTCTCAATTCGTTCAATGATTTTGATGGTGGTATCAATACCAACATCGGCACCTACCAATGCTTCTTCCAACTGGTCGAGCACTTCTTCATCTACCGTGCTTTTACCGGCAATGGCTTTGGTGATTTTGGAAAGAAACCCTTCTTTGGTTTTTTGTAAACCCTGGTCCAGGCTTTCTTTTTCTTTCTTCCCGAATAACTTGTCAAAAAATCCCATGAGAAGTGTTTTTAGCGATGCAATTAAATACAAAAAGCCTTCCCGTAAAAGAGAAAGCTTTTAATATGATCAGGATGAGAATGATTATTTCTCAGACATGTAGTCCTTCACCTTATCCTTGTGCACGATAGCCTCTTTAAAGGTATATGCACCAGTTTTAGGGCTACGTACTGCCTTAATAACTTTAGTCCAGTTCTTAGCTTCAGCGGCTGCTTTCTGGTCTTTTACTTTCGCGTTTTTGGAAGCTGCTTTTGCCATGATTATTTAATTTCTTTATGAACAGTTACTTTTTTCAGAATCGGGTTGAACTTTTTCAGTTCCATACGCTCAGGCGTATTTTTCTTGTTTTTGGTAGTGATATAACGGCTTGTACCGGGCAGACCAGTGGTCTTATGCTCAGTACATTCCAGAATTACCTGTACCCTGTTACCTTTCTTTGCCATTGTATTAGGTAGTTTTTTCTTGTTGTTTAATTAGATCTTAGCGCCCTGGGCTCTCATTTCTTTGATCACAGTAGCTAAACCGTTTTTGTTGATGGTTCTTAAAGCATCAGTAGACACTTTGAGGGTCACCCAACGGTCTTCTTCTGCAAAAAAGAAACGCTTCTTCTGTAAATTTGGTAAAAAACGGCGCTTGGTCTTAATGTTTGAGTGAGAAACACTATTTCCAACAATCGGCTTTTTTCCAGTAACCTGACATACTCTTGCCATGACTCAATTTTTTTCGG
Source organism: Chitinophagaceae bacterium (assembly GCA_003526435.1). Lineage (GTDB taxonomy): Bacteria > Bacteroidota > Bacteroidia > Chitinophagales > Chitinophagaceae > Sediminibacterium. The sequence goes on from DPWF01000377.1 coordinate 4,211, forward strand.
GACGGCAAAGGTAGGGAAATGTGCCAAAAAATCAATAATAAAACCTCTTTTTTTGTGAAATTTGTTCACATTTCCCGTATAAATCCTGTTTGGATTTTTGAATTTCCGGGGGTTATCCACAGTAGACAGTCCGAAAGACCGGAGTCGGAAAGTCCGAAAGTGGCTTACCAACAACATATAAAAAACAAATTTCTGTGATTTTCTGTGCCCTCAGTGGCAATAAAATGCCACAGAAAACACAGAAAATCAACTTTCGGTCTTCCGGTCTTTCCGACTTTCTGACTCCCCCTCACGAAGGAAGGCCTACGGCCTGATAATATCCCCAAAAAACACAGCATTCATAAACAGCTTGGAAGTGCCCAGCCAGAATGCCCTGAAATTGAGGTTATCGACCATGGAAATCACTTTACCCCTTCCTACCCCATCAATATTGATGGCCGCTGTTTTCTTCACCACTTCTTTGTATCCCCGGTATAAATAACCACTCTGGAGCGGATTTTCGGTGTACATCACGGGTGAATCGTATGGATTGTTGTTCTGATCCATAAACAGGGTATTCGATTTAAAGATACTGACAGACGGATCGCGGTAACCATAGGCCAATGGATGCGTTAGATCCATTTTTGCTTCAAACAGTGACCCTGCCATATCCTTTGCCCTCATTTCATCGGAACGGAGGTAATAGGGTAACTGAAGTGTGGTATCGCGTTTTTCGTCTGCATTTTTAAAGATCACTTTTGTAAACCCATTGGTCGACAGCCATTTGGTGGCATCTTCAGTGGCAACCAATGTACCACCACTGCTGATCCATTCTTTCAGCTTGTCCTGCGCCGGCTTGGAGAGATTATTATATGAACCCGATGGCATGATGATAACATTATACCTGTCTGCATTGATGGAATTGAAACGATCTACATCCACAATACTCACCGGAATATTATAACGGATGTCGATCATGTGCCATATTTCTCCCACATCTGTGGCACTTGTACCATTTCCGCCAAACATCATCACTTTAGGTTGTTTTACATTATTGAAACTGGCGCTTCCCAGGTCTATTCCTCCAGCAGCCAATCCTGTTGGTAATGCAAACACTTCTACATTTGTACCTGCAGCTTCTGTTCCAATCAGACTGGCAAGTGCAGCCCCTTTCAGGGTTTGTGTTCCAGTTGGAATAATAATGCTTCCATATTCAAAAGATTCTTCCTTGCCCTCTACCATCATCTTGAATTTCTGTGTGGCCACTTTGGCCTTAATGCCTTTCGATTGCAGGCGGTACAATACTTTTGGCGCATTGTAATCATCCCAGCGAAATGCATAAGCAGCAGCATTAGGCGACAAATTCATGATGGGCATACTCAGCGGAACAGCATTGATAACTTTGGCGCCCATTAATTGCTCATAACCTGTTTTTATTTCTCCGGTAGGCATACCAAATGCCAGCGACATGGTCCAGGCAGTTACGTCGTAGAAAAGGCTGTCTTTGTATTCAAAGGTTTTTTCAAATACCGTTTTAATGATCTTGAATTGTTTCTGTGTAGCAGGTATTACAAATGCCTGACCTGCTTTGAATTGTTTTCCATCTGCAGATACATCCTGTTTCAGACTGAAAATATCGATTTCATGTCTTAACAGCATCTGAACAAACGTGTTGGTTCGAGTTTTATCGTACTGGTCTCCTACTACAAATGCTTTTACGGGATAAGCTGCGGCTTCTTTTTCCACTTCCTTGTAAAAATCGCGTTGGTATTTCAGCATATCAACACGTAAAGATTTAGCAGCAGCCAGTGTTGACAATGCAGCAGTAAACTGGTTACGGATGGTGAATGCAAATGTGAGCAATCCATTTTCTGTTTCCTGTGCATGACCGCGGCTGCTTGCCTGCTCAAACAAAATACCTACGGCTCCGTTGATATCTGGATAGGTAGACCCCTTACCATAATAAAAATCATCGTATCCTTCCTTGGTAAAATAAAGAGATCCGATACTATCAAAAAATTTAGCGTGAAAATTACCAATGGCACCTGTAAGCTCCTGGTTCTTTGATGGTGTATTGGGGTTTACCCTTGATGGAACACCGGGCTGAAAAAAGAAGGAGGCATTACTGCCCATTTCATGGTGGTCAGTCAGAATATTGGGTTTCCACTGGTGAAAGAGTTGTAACCTGTTCTGACTTTCTCTGTGCTGTGCCGGCAACCAGTCTCTGTTTAAATCGAACCAGTAATGGTTGAAACGTCCGCCGGGCCATACTTCATTGAATTCTCTTGCCTGTGGATCGGCCACCAGGGTCTGGCTTTTGTGCATATTGGCCCAGGTAGCAAAACGGTTGAGTCCATCGGGATTAAATGATGGGTCAAGCAGGATAACTGTTTTATCTAATAAAGCATCTACTTCCGGGCCCTGCGCCGCTGCGAGGTAATAGGTAGTTAATAAAGAAGCATTTGAACCACTGCTTTCATTACCATGAATGCTATGTCCAATCCAAACCACAATCGGCATATCGTTTACATTCAACGAACCAGATTGTGCCGTATTGGTTAACTGTACATGCTGCTGGCGAATCTGTTCAAGGTTCTGGTGATTTTTGGGTGATGTAATCACCAGCGCTAACTGTGGTCTTCCTTCATAAGTAGTACCGAGTTGTTGAAGGGTTACACGGTCTGAAGCTGCATCAATCGCCTTCATATAATTTACAAGACGATCGTGTGTAACATGCCATTCACCCACTTCATGTCCGATAACAGATGATGGTGTTGGAATAGCTGCATTATAACTTACATTTTTGGGCAGGTAATAACCCAGTTCCTGTGCATGAACAGATAGAGATAAAACCAGTAAACTGGCCAGTAGCAGATTTCTCATGGTATTTGTTTAGGGTGCCTAAGATAGTGAAAACAAAAAAGCCATCCGCTTGCGGTGGATGGCTGGGTGAATTGTTTTTTATATGACTTAAATGAGTTGCATGATCATCACTTTGGGATCCACATAAACCATATTATGATCGAAATCCAGTTTCATGCGCCATTTTTGTATGGTTACCGCACCAAGTACAACTTCTTCTGTCAATCCAGGTACGACCAAAAATTCATCGCTTACCAATACATCATTAATATAAAACTCCAGTCGTGCCACATAATTTACTTCGATCCTATGGCCTTCACTTGCGGTAATCATGTATCTTGTTTTAGGCAGTGGCTGAACACTCTCCAACCCTTCTATGAAATCTGGATGAATACAGGACAAATTAGCGCCNNAGTATATAATCTCTTTTCGCCTTTGGAACCGACAAACAAGAGTGGAAGTTTTATTATAGACATATAAAATGGTTGTTTCATGCTAATTTATAATTCATCAGCATTGAAACAACCAGTCTATTAAAATTTGCGGGAAATACACTACTGCACTACGCTTCAGGCGAATTACGCATACATTTCTTCTCTCAATTCCTTCACACGTTTATCTTCCATGTACTCATCAAATGTCATCAGACGATCAATGATACCCTTGGGTGTTAACTCTATAATTCGATTGGCCACTGTTTGCATAAAAGTATGGTCATGCGATGTTAACAATACGATACCAGGGAAACTGATACAGCCTTCGTTAAAGCTCTGGATACTTTCCAGATCAAGGTGGTTGGTAGGCTGATCGAGTACCACGAGGTTCGGGTTTTGCAACATCATCCGGCTCACCATACATCTTACTTTTTCTCCACCACTCAGCACATTGGTTTTCTTCATGATATCATCACCACTAAACAACATCTTACCCAGGAAGCCACGTATAAATGGTTCATCTGCATCTGTTACATGTGCTGGTACAAACTGGCGTAACCAATCCATCAGGTTCAATCCTTCCGTAAAAAATTCATTATTCTCTACAGGCAGGTAGGCCTTGGTGATGGTAGTACCCCATTCGAATTTGCCTGCATCGGCCTGTGCATTTTCATTAATGATTTCAAAGAAACTGGTAACGGCCAATGGATCCTTACTCAGGAAAGCAATTTTTTCTCCCTTGTTGATA
>DPWF01000016.1:0-1625 GCA_003526435.1 Chitinophagaceae bacterium
CGCCGGTGCTGAATGTGTACCTGAATACAAAAGATGGTGGTCATGGCAAATTCTATGAAATGACCGAACCCTTTTTCCGTGGTATGGAAAATGGATATAAAAGAATGCTCACGGCATTCCATCGCGTACGCTGGATGGCATGGGTAATTGTAGTGGCCTGTTTGGGTGGTATTTACCTTGTAGGAAGTAACCTGCAAAGTGAACTGGCACCGCTGGAAGACAGGAGCAGCGTACGTTTCCAGATGTCGGGCCCCGAAGGTGCGAGTTATAGTTATATGGTGGATGTAGGAAATAAACTGATTGATTATTTGTCAGACTCCATTCCAGAAAAAGATTTTGTGTTTGCGGCTGTTCCAGGTTTTGGTGGTGGCGGCGGTGTAAACAGTGGTACGGCAAGGATTGCCTTTGTGGACCCCGATAAAAGAACCAGGAGCCAGAGTGAAATAGCAAGGGCCATCAGTAAAAAGTTGCCACAGTTTAACAATGCGAGAATATTCCCTGTAGAAGAACAGACCATATCGGTAGGCCTGGGTTCAAGAGGATCGCTGCCTGTTCAGTTCATCCTGCAGAATCTTGATTTTGAAAAGATCAAAGAAGTCATTCCTAAATTTCTGGATGAAGCAAAAAAGGATAAAACTTTTGCCAACGTAGACGTAAACCTCAAATTCAATAAACCGGAATTACAACTTACAATTGATCGCATCAAAGCCAAAGATCTGGGACTGTCTATTTCTGATGTGGCCGATGTGGTATCAAGTGCATTCAGCGGAAGAAGACTGGCTTATTTTATCATGAATGGTAAACAGTACCAGGTTATTTCGCAGGTGGAGCTGAAAGACAGAAAGGAGCCGGGTGATATTTCCAATCTTTATGTAAGAAACAGCAGGGGTGAAAATATTCCGCTCACATCAGTGGTGAAACTGGAAGAAAATTCAAATCCGCCTACACTCTATCATTACAATCGTTTTAAAGCTGCAACCATTTCAGCATCGCTGGCAGAAGGTAAAACAATAGGCGATGGTGTAAAAGCCATGCAGGCCATTGGCGATAAATTACTGGATGAAAGTTTCCAAACGGCACTGAGTGGCGCTTCAAGAGATTATGCGGAGAGTTCATCCAACACCACATTTGCATTCGGGTTGGCATTGGTACTCATCTATCTTGTACTTGCCGCGCAGTTCGAAAGTTTTAAAGATCCGTTTACCATCATGTTAACGGTACCACTGGCATTGGCGGGAGCCCTGTTGAGTCTTTGGTTATTTGATCAGACATTAAACATCTTCTCTCAGATTGGTATGATCATGCTCATAGGGCTTGTAACCAAAAATGGTATCCTGATTGTAGAGTTTGCGAACCAGAAAAGAGAATTTGGCTTACAGAAAAGGGATGCGGTTATTGAAGCATCGGCACAACGTTTACGTCCGATCCTGATGACCAGTCTGGCAACAGCATTGGGAGCATTGCCCATTGCCCTGAGTATTGGAGCAGCCGCTACCAGCCGTATGCCATTGGGTATTGTTATTGTGGGAGGAATCATGTTCTCACTCATACTTACCTTATTTGTTATTCCGGCCGTGTACACTTTTATCTCGGGTAAACATGAGGCCAAGAAAATTGATATAGCA
>DPWF01000016.1:1670-9461 GCA_003526435.1 Chitinophagaceae bacterium
GCGAAAAGGATGAAAGCGAAAGTTTTCATCCTTTTTTCTTGATGTGTATGCTGATAGAGTATCGTATTTTTGCAGTAGAATTATCAGACCATGAAAAGCGCTATAGCCGATATCAGAAAAGATTATAAACAGCATTCACTGAATGAAGCAGATGTGGCTGCAGATCCCTATACACAATTTGATCGTTGGTGGAATGAGGCCCTCACTGCAGAAGTAGATGAAGTAAATGCCATGANNTCATGACACTGGCTACTGCAACCAAAACAGGCATACCATCGGCCCGCATTGTTTTGCTGAAAGGATATGATAAGAACGGCTTTGTATTTTTTACCAATTACGAAAGCACAAAAGGAAAAGAGCTACAGGATAATCCATACGCAGCACTCGTTTTTTTCTGGAAGGAACTGGAAAGACAGGTAAGAATTGAAGGAAGGGTAGAAAAAGTGAGTGCGGAAGAAAGCGACGAATATTTTCAGTCGCGCCCGGAAGGTAGCAGAATAGGTGCATGGTCATCGCCACAGAGTGCCATCATTTCCAACAGAACCATTATTGAAACCAATGTAGAACAGTATACAAAGCGTTTTGCGGGTCATGATATTCCAAGACCTGAGCATTGGGGTGGTTACAGGGTTATACCCACTGCTTTTGAATTCTGGCAGGGAAGAAGCAGTCGTTTACACGACAGGTTTCATTACACTCAACTCAATGCAAACTGGAAAGTAGAAAGACTGGCTCCCTGATTTATTTTCTTATAAGTATCTGCTTGATAAGTTTAGTTTCTGGATGAAACATTAGTTCTATCAAAAAATCATCCTTTTTGTAAAGTATACGTGGAATTTTAATAGTAGCGTAGGGTCTCAAGCCTATGGCAAGTACACTCTGCTTATCTAATAGTGGCAAAACCTGTTCCATCGAAGAACTGCTGTCTAATACAATAGCACCATCTTTATATACATTTGGATAAGTTATTAAATTGTCTTTTTCGGGCTTTCTGTTACTTGATTTCATGAATAGCGTGATACTATAAATAGTCTTTTCTTTAGCATAGTATTCTATCCATATCCCAGACCCTTTAAAACGAAAAGAACGTCTTTTCTGCCAATCTGTTTCTTTGGTACCTGGCTCATAGGATCCAATAATATAACCGGCATTACTTTTTTCACCTACCAGTGAATCCAATTGATTTTTATCAGGATTTGCATTTAATAAAGAACCATTCAGCAATATGTTGTTCTTATTTAACTCAATTTTTACCTGGCAGTAAATGACTGAGGGAGAAAAGAATAGTAGTAGTGCCAATACATATCTGGGCATAGAAAAGTATAATCTAATATACTCAATTTCACTTTCTTCAGTCCCGACAGATAATAGTATTTTGTAAAATCCCTAATTTTAAAGATGCCTGATTTATTGATAAATCATCTTAAGAAACATATTCAGCTTACCGAAGCTGAAGAACAGGTGATATTATCTGCACAGGTGACAAGAAAATTTAAGCGGGGAGATTTTTTAACCAAAGAAGGGGAAATAAACCGCTACACTAATTTTATATCATCAGGTGCTGCGAAAGTGTATTATATAGACCAGGCAGGTCAGGAGCATATAATACAACTTGGAATAAAAGAATGGTGGATAGGCGATTTCAGCAGTTTTATTACACAAACCAAAGGCATTCTTTATACGGAAGCACTTTCGGCTACCGAAACGGCATCTTTTTCTTATGAGGTATTACAGGAACTTTATTTTCAGGTACCGGCCCTTGAACGATTTTTTCGTTTGCTCACTCAAAATGCATACGCCGCTTTTCATAAAAGGGTACTTGAATCATTAAGCATGGATGCGGAACAACGCTACCTTGCCTTCAGGGAATCTTATCCGGAAATGGACCGGCAGCTATCACAAAAAGACATTGCATCCTATCTGGGAATGTCTGCAGAGTTTCTCAGTAAAATCAAAAAAAGAATTGTCATAAAACAAAGAGGGCACTAGATCACAGTATTTTTCTGATGAATATACCCGTATTCGCTGTTGATATCCATTTTGTACCATATTGGTCGAAAGTGGTTCCTATACCAAATTGAATCTTGTTGCTTTCTACGCCTGCTCTTAGTTGCTGATAACTTCTGTTATGCCCCTCGTTTGAATGATTGGTCATAAACTGAACCCTGCCATAAAAATGTATGTCCGGAGCAATGGCTGGACGAAATTCAAACAGACCAAATAGTTCATAGGTGAATTTTTCGCCGAAATCGAAACGTGGATTTACTATCAGTGACAGCGTTTTTGTACGGTATGCATATTGACCTGCAAAAGAAATCTTCATGTCTGTTACAGGCGTAAAAAATAAACCTCCCATCACCATGAATTGATTACTGAGATTCGTTGTCAGGTAAACCTGGTTCATTATTTCATTTGGCCGGCCTCCTTTTTCAGAATGGTTCACATATCTTCTCATAAGGTTTGTAATATGCGTCCATCCGAATTTACTGTTGGTATTTAATTTCCGGTGAATACTATGCTGATAATTAAAATACTGATGCCCCGCCATTATTTCAACGGGCGCATGTTGCGCAGTAGCCTCTGAAAAGAGGAACAGGTATAAAAGAAGGATACAATTTTTCATACAAATTAATTTGACCACAAAACTCAACATGTGTGTGCCGGAAAAAAATGAACTGGTTCAATAAAATGAGAAAGTCAAAATCTTGAACTGGTTCATTTTTTTCTACTAGCCCAGGTTGAACTTTTGTGTCTTAAAAAAAATGACATGAAAAATTTTCTCTTTTTATTCGACAGCCCTGAACAGTTTACAGGGCTAGTAATCAGGCTAACATTGGCACTGGTGATATTACCTCATGGATGTCAGTTGTTATTTGGCTGGTTTGGTGGTTTTGGTTTTTCCACTACCATGAAATTCTTTACAGAAACAGAACGACTGCCCTGGCTGATAGGCTTTATGGTAATTATGTTGCAATCTGTTGGCGCACTGTTCATCCTGCTGGGTTTTGGCAGCCGTATATTGGCTTTTGGTACCATGATCATGTTTATTGGAATGATCTTTACCTCACACCTGAAGTTTGGGTTCTTTATGAACTGGTTTGGTACGCAAAAAGGGGAGGGGTACGAATATCACCTTCTGGTGATTGGTCTTTGTATTGCACTGGTATTTTCAGGATCAGGCAGGTTTTCTGTGGACCGGCTGTTGGTACAATACATGAAGGCATAAAAAAAGAGCGCAGTTCATGCGCTCTTTTTTTATATCGATTATATTTATTTTCTGCTCATCGCTTTCTCTGCTGCGGCAACAATGAACGGTGTATCCAGTCCGTATTTGGCCAGTAATTCATTGGGCTTACCACTTTCACCAAAAGTGTCGTTGGTGCCGATGTACTCAATAGGTACAGGGCAGTTTCTTGCAGCCACCTGTGCCACTGCATCACCCAAACCACCAATGATATTATGTTCTTCAACGGTAACCGCACATTTTGTTTTGCTGATAGAGGCAATAATGGCCGCTTCATCTAATGGCTTGATGGTATGTATATTGATGAGCTCTACACTGATACCTTTTTCTTCCAGTATTCTTCCGGCTTCAATGGCTTTCCATACCATATGACCACAGGCAAAGATGGAAATATCTGTTCCTTCACTCATTTTCTGGGCCTTGCCAATTACAAAATCGCTACCGTCTTCTTTGGTGAAGTTGGGCCATTTGGGACGTCCAAAACGCAGATACACCGGACCATGCAGGTTGGCAATGGCTTTGGTTGCAGCTTTGGTCTGGTTAAAATCGCAAGGCACTACAACGGTCATGCCTGGCAACATTTTCATCAACCCAATATCTTCCAGTATCTGGTGAGTGGCACCATCTTCACCCAGTGTTAAACCGGCATGTGAGGCACAAATTTTTACGTTCTTGTCGCTATAAGCCACACTCTGGCGAATCTGGTCATATACACGACCCGTGCTGAAGTTGGCAAAAGTGGTTGTATAAGGAATTTTACCACCGATGGTTAAACCTGCAGCAATACCAATCATATTGGCTTCAGCAATACCACACTGTATAAAACGATTCGGAAAATCTTTGATAAAGGGGCCGAGTTTAAAAGAACCTGCGAGGTCGGCTGTTAATACTACTACTTGCTCGTTTTCTTTTGCTAATTCATGGATGCCTTCACCAAAACCACCACGGGTTTCTTTTTCGTTCAGCACCTGGATGTCTTTAAGTTTCATACTTGTGTATTGTTTTGAAAGTCCTTGCAAAGAAAGGGGATATTGTGCAATTAGTAAGGGGCGAATGGTCAATGGTGAATGGTCAATGTAAGACCTATTTATTGACCATTCACCATTGACCATTCACGAAACTATCCTTCAAACGTACTATAGAAATAAGGTGTTTTAGCTTCAAACTCAGCACTGCAGGTATCTACCATTTTGTATACGCGGGTAATACCGAGTGCTTTTCTTTTTTCATAAACCTGCTCATCCGTACAATCGCCATGAAGTATATGCGCAATCTGTGCATCACCAAAACCATTTTTCTTGGCTTCTTTTAATAAATCTTCAGGAATGGTATCGATATTGTATTTGGCGATTTCTTTTTCCATCACACAAATCTGTTGTATCTGGTAAATAAACCAGCGGTCAATACCGGTTGCCTGTGAAATGGATTTTACGGTAGAGCCCTGCATCAAAGCATCTTTGATACGGAAAATACGATCCCATTTCGGGGTCTTGATATATTCTACCAGCTCTTCACTCTTCATCAGGCTCTTTCCATAATAACCCAATCCAACCGCTTCATTTTCGAGGCTCTGACAGGCTTTCTGGATGGCTTCGGTAAAGCTGCGGCCAATGGCCATTACCTCACCTACACTCTTCATCTGTAAGCCCAATGTGTCGTTGGCGCCTTTGAATTTATCGAAGTTCCAGCGTGGTACTTTTACAATTACATAATCCAGTGCCGGTTCAAAATAAGCAGAAGTGGTTTTGGTGATCTGGTTTTCCAGTTCATCCAAACTATAACCAATGGCCAGTTTAGCGGCAATTTTTGCAATAGGATAACCGGTGGCTTTAGAGGCCAGTGCAGATGAACGACTCACACGCGGATTGATTTCTACAGCAATCAGTTCTTCTGTTGCAGGATTCAATGCAAACTGAACATTACATCCACCGGCGAAATTGCCCAGCGAACGCATCATCAGCATGGCTTTATTACGCATTTCCTGGAAAGCAGTGTCGCTGAGTGTCATGGCAGGCGCCACGGTAATGGAATCTCCTGTGTGAACACCCATTGGATCGAGGTTTTCAACCGTACAGATGATCACCACATTGTCATTCATATCGCGTAAAAGCTCCAGCTCATATTCTTTCCAGCCCAATACGGCTTTTTCAACCAGTACCTCGTGAATAGGAGAAGCTTTTAAACCACGCTCCAGAGCCGCATCGAGGTCTTCTTTACCGTGAACAAATCCACCACCTGTACCACCCAGTGTAAATGATGGGCGAATAACCAGCGGGAAACCGATTTCCTGTGCAAATTCTTTTCCTTCGAGGAAACTGTTGGCCACCCTGCTGGGTGCAACAGCCATTCCGATTTTTACCATCAGTTGACGGAATTTCTCACGGTCTTCTGCAGTATCAATAGCAGCCACATCCACACCAATCATGCGCACACCGTATTTCTCTCATACACCCAGTTCATCTGCTTCTTTACAGAGATTCAATGCGGTTTGTCCACCCATGGTAGGTAAAACTGCATCAATCTGGTTCTCTTCCAGTATCTGTTCAATACTTTCAACGGTCAGTGGAAGCAGGTAAACCTTATCGGCCATCATCGGATCGGTCATGATGGTGGCGGGGTTGCTGTTGATCAGCACCNNCTCCGGATCGGTCATGATCGTGGCTGGATTGGAATTCACCAGAATGACCCGGTAGCCTTCTTCCTTCAAAGCCTTGCAGGCCTGCGTGCCGGAATAATCGAATTCGCAGGCCTGTCCGATAATGATGGGGCCTGAACCTACAATGAGAACGGATTTGATGGATTGATCTTTAGGCATAGGGACGAAAAAATAAATTGTGCAAATGTAAGGAAGGAAGGGTTATGGGGGGATTATTTTTTGAAGACGCTAATGGGTGTTAGTGATAAGCTACAAGCTGCAGGCTTCAAGCTACAAGTCGCATGCAGGGAAAGAAAGCATATATATTATAAAACTTGCCGCTTGTAGCTTGTGGCTTGCAGCTTCCTCTCCCTACCTTTGCGCAAAAATTTGAGAGATGACATTACCAGCGGAAGGAAAAAAAGCACCGGTTTTTAAAGGGATTGATCAGAATGGAGAGAAGATTGCTTTGACGGATTTCAAAGGACAGAAAGTGGTACTTTATTTCTACCCACACGATAATACCCCCACCTGTACCGACCAGGCCTGCAACCTGAGAGATAATTATGCTTTACTGAAACAACATGGTTTCCAGGTAATTGGCGTGAGCAGTGATGATATCAAATCGCACAAAAAATTTGAAACCAAGTACAAGCTGCCCTTTCCTTTGATAGCGGATGAAAAACTGAAGATTCATGAACAATATGGCGTGTGGCAACTTAAAAAATTCATGGGCCGCGAATTCATGGGAACCATCAGAACCACTTTCCTGATTGATGAAAATGGAAAGATCAGGAAGATCATCCGGAAACCTGTTTCCAAAAAACATGCAGAAGAGGTGTTGGCTGCATGGGGTGAGTAACAAAAAGCCTTATCTCTGCGAAACCTTTGTTACCTCTCGTTCTCTGCGGTGAACTTACTCGAATATTNNGCAGAGAACGAGAGATAGCGGAGTTTACGCAGGGTTTGTGTTTTAAATTTCTATCTTGTTGCATCAATATCCCGCTATGCAACGCATTCTTTTTATTTGCTTACTTATTTGTTGTGTTCAATCAAATGCACAGAAAACCGATAAAAGACTTCAACAAAAAATCTCCCAGCTTATCCAGGGTTTTAATGGCGATATAGGTATTTATGTGCATGACCTGAAGAAAAATAAAACCGTTGCTATGAATGCCGATACTGTTTTTCCAACAGCCAGTATGGTTAAAGTGCCGATACTGGTGGGTATTATGGATAAAATAAGTAAAGCTGAATTAGATTATCATCAGACACTCACTTATAAAGATTCTTTACTGTATGCAGGTGTTGATATACTGGGCTCTTTTAAAAATGATGAAAAGATAGAACTCAGTAAAGTCATGATGCTCATGCTTACCACCAGCGATAATACGGCCAGTCTTTGGTTACAAGGTCTTGCAGGCACGGGTACACGAATCAATGAAATCATGGATAGTCTGGGTTTTAAAGATACCAGGGTCAATAGCAGAACACCGGGAAGAGAAGCCAACAGAACCCAATATGGCTGGGGACAAACCACCCCCAAAGAAATGGCGCAGTTGTTTGAACGCATTGCCGCCAAACAGATACTCGGTGATACTGCCAGTGAAAAAATGCTGAAACTGTTAGGAAGAAATTATTGGGATGAAGAAGGGTTATCATCCATACCCGCCGGTATTTTTGTAGCCAGCAAAAATGGCGCAGTAAATGCGAGCAGGAGCGAAGTGATATATGTGAATGGCGGTGAGGCCCGATATGTATTTTGTATCTGCACTAAAAATAATAAGGACCAGAGCTGGGGCAAGAATAATGAGGCATGGGTGCTGACGAGAAAACTGTCTGAACTATTATGGAACTATTATAAATAGTCAATTCATAAACGACTCTATGTATCTCCCCCTCTCCTTTTCTC
>DPWF01000210.1:0-381 GCA_003526435.1 Chitinophagaceae bacterium
GGGTATGGTAGCAGCAGAAAGGGTTTTCAAAGTGATGGATAACCGCGATGAAATTACTCGGGCAGATTATGGTACCCATCAACCCGAACATATTAAGGGTGAGATTGAACTGGATAATGTTTCCTTTGCTTATACCGATGAGCAGTATGTATTGAAAAATATCAGCTTTCAGGTAAAAGCCGGTGAAACGGTGGCGCTGGTGGGTCATACAGGAAGTGGGAAAACATCGATCATCAGTTTGCTCAACAGATTATACCAGGTACAGCATGGAGCAATCAGCATTGATGGTGTGAATATTAATACCTATGATATCGACAGACTGAGAAAAAGTATTGGAGTGGTATTGCAGGATGTATTTCTGTTTTCCGGCTCTGTAATGGA
>DPWF01000210.1:404-4799 GCA_003526435.1 Chitinophagaceae bacterium
CCCGCCATTACAAAGGAACAGGTGGTTGAGGCAGCCAAAATGATTGGGGTGCACGATTTTATCATGCGACTCCCGGGTGGTTATGATTATAATGTAATGGAAAGAGGAAGTACATTGAGTCTGGGGCAGCGACAGTTATTATCATTCATACGCGCATTATTATACAATCCTTCTATTCTTATTCTAGACGAAGCCACTTCTTCTATTGATACGGAAAGTGAAATGTTGATTGAAAAAGCGATTGATCAACTCATCTCCGGCAGAACATCTATCGTTATTGCTCACAGATTGTCTACCATACGCAAAGCAGATAAGATTATAGTGTTAGATAAGGGTGAAATAAAAGAGATGGGTAGCCACGATGAACTCTTGCTCATGGGCGGATTTTATGCTAAATTGCATGAGATGCAGTTTGAGAAAAAGAAAACTGTATTGGTCTAAAACCAATGGCCATGAGTAGCGAAAAAAAAATACATAATGATAAAGTGCAAGGCGAAGGTTCTGTTCAGGAGCCACAGCCTGTATATGGCTTTATTACTAAATCTCCGGAAGAGAAATTAGCAGACCTGGTTTTTAGACCCGACATAGAAAAATTACAGGCATTTACAAAAATGTTACGCAGGAATGCTACTTTAAAAAGAGGCATTGTTACTTACCCCACTGACAATTTATAACCTAACAGATTTTTATGGACATGCTTGATGAGGAATTCATAGCCTTCTGGCGCAGCTTGAATGAACATCAGGTAATGTATATTATGGTGGGAGGGTTAGCCACCTTTTTTCATGGATATAATCGGGTTACAGAAGATGTTGACATGTGGATTGAAGATACACCCGATAACCGTAAAAGGTTACGGGCAGCTTTTCGGGATTTACATTACGGTGATATGGAGTCGCTTGAAACCATGGAATTTGTTCCGGGCTGGACTACTTTTTATGCTGCCGGAGTGGAACTTGATATTATGACTTCTATGAAAGGGCTGGAAAATGAATCCTTTGAAGATTGTTATAAAATGGCTGCATTTGTTACCCTGGAAGGGGTTAAAGTGCCATTTTTGCATATTAATCACTTGATTGCCAATAAGAAAGCGGTAAACCGCCCAAAGGATCGAATGGATGTTATACAACTGGAAGAAATTAAAAAACTCAAAGAAAAACAAGGCAAAACCGGCGCCTGATTTTTTCCTGATTTTCTCTTTAATCATTTACTGTTTTCACCCCCTTTACCCCTATCTTTGCCGCAAATTTCGAGACAGGTATGGCCCGCATGAGCGTAAAATCTTTACTGGTAGCGACTTTCAGCCTTTTTATATTGCTGTTTTCTACTGTAGGCTATGCCAATGACACTCCCCAGCACGGTACCCCGGCTGCAGAAGGTCATGCTGCAAAGGATTTTGATGTCACTGAAACCATTCTCGAACACATTAAAGATGACCATAGCTGGCATTTATGGGGGCATACAACCCTTTCTTTACCGGTAATTCTTTATACCGATAAGGGCCTGGAAGTATTCTCATCTGCCAAATTGATGGATGAACACCACGATCCTGCAATGTATGCCGGTAACTATAACTATAAGACTGTTGAGGGGAAGATAAAAGTGGTGAATGCCGACGGTTCAATTGATGAAACCTTAACGGCTAAAGTGTGGGATTTTTCCATCACCAAAAACGTAGCTTCTTTATTTGTTTCCATAGCAATTCTTTTGCTGGTGTTTCTTACCGTTGGGGGCGCTTATCGTAAAAGAGGTGTGAAATCTGCGCCAAAAGGCTTGCAGTCATTCATGGAACCTATTGTACTTTTTGTACGCGATGAAGTGGCTAAACCCAATATCGGTCATAAGTACGCTAAGTACATGCCTTTCCTGTTAACGATTTTCTTCCTGATTTTAATCAATAACTTTTTAGGTCTTATTCCGTTCTTCCCCGGTGGAGCCAACGTGAGTGGTAATATCGCATTTACCATGACACTGGCCGTGTTTGTGTTTATTGTGGTGAACCTGAATGGAAACAAGAGTTACTGGCAGCATATTTTCTGGATGCCTGGTATGCATTGGAGTATGAAACTGTTCCTTGCACCTATTGAATTGATTGGGGTATTCACCAAACCTGTTTCACTGATGATCCGATTGTTTGCGAACATTACAGCGGGTCACATTCTGGTACTGAGCTTAATCTGCCTGATCTTCATATTTAAAACCGTGTTTGCATCTGCTATTGCTGTGCCTTTTGCGGTGTTCATCGGATTGATTGAATTGCTTGTGGCTTTCCTGCAGGCATACATCTTTACCATGTTGAGCGCCATGTATATTGGTATGGCTACAGAAGAGCATCACCATGAAGCAGCGCATCATTAATAAAACTTTTTTCACTCACAATTAAAACATAAAACAATGGTAGTAGGAAGTGTTGCCGCAATCGGCGCTGGTTTAGCTGCTATCGGTGCCGGTATCGGTATCGGTCAGATCGGTAAAGGTGCAGTAGAAGGTATTGCCCGTCAGCCAGAAGCTGCTAACGACATCCGTGCAAACATGATCGTTGCTGCGGCTTTCGTAGAGGCGGTTGCCCTGTTTGCGGTGGTAGTTGCCCTGTTGGGTAACGGATAATCCGTTTAACTTTTTATACAGACCCCATGCAAAGGGCGGAAGGGTCTGTATAATTTCTAAGAAGAAATTTCAAAAGCAGTTATAAACATCGTTTATGTTATTAGAAATCAACCCGCTGGTATTACCTGATATCGGACTTGTATTCTGGAATACTATTGCATTTATCGTACTCTTTTTTGTATTGCGTGCTTTTGCATGGAAGCCTATGCTGAAAGCCATTCACGATCGTGAACAGGGTATTGAAGATGCACTGAGCAAAGCCGACAAAATGAAGGCTGATATTGCTGCCATGCAGAGTGAGAACGAAGCGTTGCTGGCAAAAGCCCGTGAAGAAAGAGCACAAATGATTAAAGACGCAAAGGAAACCGCCGATAAAATGGTAGCCGATGCAAAAGATAAAGCCAAAAGCGAATACGACAGAATTGTGGCAGATGCACAGATAGCTATTAACCAGCAAAAAAATGCGGCCCTTACCGATGTTAAAAACCAGGTGGGTTCATTGGTGGTAGAAGTAGCTGAGAAAGTATTACGCAGAGAACTGGCCAACAAATCAGAACAGGAAAGCTATATTAAGCAACTGGCTGAGGGAGTGAAACTGAATTAATTTGAAAATGTGGCAATTTGAAAATTTGAAAATGAAAATCATTCAAATTCAAAGATTCAAGTAAACCAAATACTAAGCCATTTTCAAATTTTCAAATTTTCAAATTTTCAAATTGATAATAAATGCAGAATCCACGTTTAGCAGGAAGGTATGCAAAGAGTCTGATTGACCTCGCAACAGAAAAAGGTCAGTTGGAAGCTGTGTATGCCGATATGAAATACCTGCAGGCTGTTTGTAAACAGAGCAGAGATTTTGTAAACCTGTTGAAGAGTCCGGTGATTAAAGCCGATCAGAAAAACAGTATCATCACTGCCGTTACCACAGGAAAAGTAAGTGCATTAACCGCATCTTTCAATAACCTGCTGGTAAAAAAAGGCCGTGAAAGTGACCTGCCAGAAATAGCAGAAGCATTTATTGACCAGTACAATGAACTGAAAGGCATTCATAAAGTACTGCTTACAACGGCTGTTCCTGTGAGTGAAGAATTGAAGAAATCAATTGAGCAGAAAGTAAAATCAGAAAAAAGCTTTGCCAATATTGAACTCGAAACCAAAACAGATGAAAGCCTGATTGGCGGGTTCGTACTGGAATTCAATAATAACCTGGTTGATGCAAGTATCTTGCGCGATCTGAAAGACATTAAAAAACAGTTCCTGCAGAATTTATACGTTCAGCAGTTACGATAATAACAATCACAAATCATCATTAAACAGAATACATCATGGTGGACATTAAACCCGATGAAATATCAGCGATACTGAGACAGCAGCTCAGCAATTTCAATGTATCGGCCGATCTGGAAGAAGTGGGAACCGTATTACAGGTAGGTGACGGTATCGCCCGTGTATATGGCCTTAACGGCGTACGCAGTGGTGAACTGGTAGAGTTTGAAAGCGGCGTAAAAGCGATTGCCCTTAACCTGGAAGAAGACAATGTGGGTGTGGTATTGATGGGCGAAAGCGGCGATATTAAAGAAGGTGCCAAAGTAAAAAGAACCGGTAAAATTGCCTCTATCAAAGTTGGTGAAGGTGTTGTAGGCCGTGTGATCAATACATTGGGTGAACCCATCGATGGTAAAGGTCCTATCACCGGCGACCTGTACGAAATGCCACTGGAGCGTAAAGCCCCAGGTGTAATTTATCGTGAGCCGGTAAAAGAACCCTTACAAACAGGTATCAAAGCAA
>DPWF01000210.1:4870-5292 GCA_003526435.1 Chitinophagaceae bacterium
GAGAGCTTGTAATTGGTGACCGTCAGACTGGTAAAACAGCCATCTGTATTGATACCATCATCAACCAGAAAGAATTTTATGATGCAGGAAAACCTGTATACTGTATATATGTTGCGATCGGACAAAAAGCTTCTACCGTAGCCGGTGTAATGAAGACTTTGGCCGATAATGGTGCAATGGCTTATACTACCATCGTAGCAGCATCTGCATCTGACCCAGCTCCACAACAGTTCTACGCACCATTTGCTGGTGCCGCTATCGGAGAATTTTTCCGTGATACTGGTCGCCCTGCACTGATCATCTACGATGATCTGTCGAAACAGGCGGTTGCTTACCGTGAAGTTTCTCTGCTGTTAAGAAGACCTCCCGGACGTGAAGCATATCCCGGTGACGTATTCTACCTGCACAGCCGTTTGCTGGAG
>DPWF01000023.1:0-5876 GCA_003526435.1 Chitinophagaceae bacterium
GAAATAGGATACGATCTTGGTTTCGATTATGTAGAGAGCGGCCCGTTGGTGCGCTCATCTTATCACAGTGAAAAACATGTGATTAAGGGATGGGGGAGGAATAAGTGGATGGAAGAAAAAGAACAGATGATTACTCAATAAATACTTCAGACGCCGGAATTTTTCCGGCGTTTTGCTTAATTTTCTTTTATGAATGAATCGCTGATATATCGTACAGATACATGGTTGTTATGTCTGATCCTTTTTATAGCGATGATATTAATGGTTTGGTTAGGTGCCAGGCTACGGGCCAAAAGGGTAGAAGAGGCTTCTCTCAGCACCATTGAAGGCTCTTTATTTGGATTGTTGGGATTATTGCTGGCATTCACTTTTAGTATGTCTGCAAGTCGTTATGATGCAAGAAAAGCCATTATGGTAGAGGAGGCCAATGATATAGGTACGGCATTATTGAGAGCCGATATGTATACCGATAGCCTGCGAACAGCATTTCGAAAAGATTTTCAGCACTATATAAAGGCACGCATAGCATATTATGATGCTGGCAGAGATACAGCATTGATTAACGTGGCTAAAAGAAATACCGAGACTATTTCCGCACATATCTGGTACAGAGCAATACAGGCTTCTCATAAGAGTGAAAACCTTGCTGCTACCCAGCAAATGATACCAGCACTCAATGCTATGATAGATGCGGTTACTTTGCGTACAGCAGCCGGAAAGAGCCGTGTACCTGATTCAATTATTATTTTGCTTTTTTTATTATCTCTCTCCTGTTCCTTTTTTGCCGGATATGTACTTCCCGGGAATAAAAAAATGGGAAAAACAACGATACTGGGATTTGTACTCCTGACTGTATTTGTTATCTATGTTATTCTCGATCTTGATCGTCCAAGACGCGGTATCATTAACATGGATGAGCAGCAACAATATTTCAAAGCATTATTGGTTGATCTGGAAAAATAAAAAATGAAACCTATAGCAAGTCTTCTTCTTGTGTTCATCGTCAACCTGTGTAGTCATGGTTATGCACAGGTGGTTTGGGTGAATGTAGATACCTTATTTCAACCATTGCCATCATCAGTTCATGTATACAAAACCACCGATCTGCTTGATGGCAAACCCAATATAGCTTATTATGTAAGTGTTGATTTAAAGGACAAAAAACTTGATCTTTCAACAGCAGTAGGCAATGGCAAGAGATATACGCCCTCGGCATACTTTGATCAAAACAGCAAACCATTGCTTGTAATGAATACTACTTTTTTTGAGTTTGTACACAATAGTAACCTCAACGTGGTAATCAATAAAGGTAAGTTGCTGGCTTATCAGCAACACTCAATGGCAGGCAGAGGAAAAGACACATTAACCTATCGTCATACTTTTGGGAGTGCCATAGGTATTAACAAAAAGAGAAAGGCTGATATTGCCTGGCTGTATACCGATACTGCAATGCTTATGGCTTATGCCAGTCAAACACCAGTTCCATCCTTTAAAGACAGTATTGCTGATCCGTCGGCAAGTGATATGATGAAAAGGGGAGCATTTAAAAAATGGAAAATGCAAACGGCAGTCGGTGGTGGTCCGGTATTGTTACAGAATGGCGAAACAAGTATCACCAATAACCAGGAACTCAAATTTGCAGGTAAGGCTATTGATGATAAACATCCCCGTTCTGCAATGGGTTATACCAAAGATGATCAACTCATTTTTCTGGTAATTGAAGGAAGGTTTCCCGGGAAAAGCTGAAGGCGCCACACTCACACAAGTAGCACAACTGTTAAAAGGTATCGGCTGCACAGAAGCCCTCAACCTCGATGGTGGTGGTAGCAGTTGTTTACTCATCAACGGAAAAGAAACCATCACACCCAGTGATAAAACAGGGCAGAGGGCTGTGCCGGCAGTATTTATGGTGAGGAGTCGTTAAGATTCATGCTACAAGCCATAAATTTCAAGCCTCAAGCTTCAAGTTGATCTGTGTTGGTAAACACTATTCTTCTTGTAGCTTGAGGCTTGCAGCTTGTAGCTTTTTTTCCACTAGTTTTTCTCCCACACCAACGCAGAAGCGCCCAGAATAGCAGCATCAGATTCTTTCAGATGGCTTACGAGTATTTTTACTTTGTTCTGGAATACCTGAATCAGGTTGTCTTCCATGCTTTCGCGGGTGGGTTTTAAAATCAGGTCACCTGCTTTGGTGAGACCACCGAAAAGAATAATCGCTTCCGGACTGGAGAACATAACAAAATTGGCAAGGGCCAATCCTAATATTTTTCCGGTGTATTCGAATATCTCTTTGGCCAGTTCATCACCTTCCATCGCAGCGTCATACACTTTTTTGGAATCGATTTCATCTTTTGGCACATTTCTCAGCCAACTGGGCTGATCACTTTTTTCGAGTAATTCCAAAGTGGTTAAGCGAACACCTGTAGCTGAAGCATAACTTTCAAGAGAACCACGTTTACCTGTGCCATCATGCAGTCGTCCGTCGGGTATAATGATGGTATGTCCGAGTTCACCTGCAAAACCATCATGGCCATACACTAATTTTCCATTGGCTACAATGCCACTGCCCACACCTGTGCCCAATGTAATCATGATAAAATCGTTCATACCCTTGGCAGCACCATACATCATTTCTCCAATGGCGGCTGCATTGGCATCATTAGTAAGTGTAACGGGTAGTTTGAATTTATCTTCAATCAGTTTTGCCAGCGGAATAATTCCCTTCCACGGCAGGTTGGGAGCATATTCGATGGTTCCACTATAAAAATTTCCGTTAGGGGCACCAACACCTATTCCTTTCATTCTTCCAATACCTCCTGCTTTTGCAATGAGTTCAGATAAAAGGTTGTATAGTTCATCAATAAATGATTCAACTTCTGCATGCTTGCGTGTAGACATTTCACTGGAGAACAAAACATTCCCTACACGATCTACAATGCCAAACTTGGTTCCTGTACCTCCAATATCAATACCAATTGCCAGTGGTTCTAAAGATGTTGTATTACTAGCCATATCAAATCAAATTTGTCATCCGCAAAGTTAGTGTCCACCGCTTACTTGTGCATCAAAATCAAGTCCCTGCGATTGTAAAACCTTTTTCATTTTTATGGCCAGAAATCCGAGAAAAGCAAAGCAGCCGGCTGCGAGTAAATAAGATCGGTGCATTCCTACTGATTCCAGGTCCCCAATAGCGCCCTGCAGGGGTGGAATAATGGCACCACCAAGAATCATCATGATTAAAAATGCGGAACCCTGGCTTGTGTACTTGCCTAATCCGCCCACACCTAATGAGAATATACATGGCCACATTACTGAACAACAAAGTCCGCCAGCCATCAATGCATAAACAGAAACAATGCCATTGGCAAATACACCTACAAGCATGGCAATGGTGGCGAGAATAGAAACCGCCAGTAAGGTTTTGGCAGGTTTTTCCTGACCATAGAAAAAAGCGATAAGGGCAATAATAATACATACGCCGTATCCCCATAAATCGCTGATATCACTTCCATACATAGAGTTAACACCCAATACCACTAAAAAGGCAATAAAAGGAACTACTACAGTAAGTATCCTTCGTGTAGTGGCAGATACATTGAAAACACTTACGGCACCTGTCCACCTGCCAATCATCAGGCTACCCCAATACAAGGAAATATATTTCGATATCATGCTTTCATCAAGCCCCATTTCAGTAAGGTAACCACGTGTCTTCAGAAGAGCCCCGAAATTATTGTCGATGGTAACTTCAACACCCACGTACACAAAAATGCCCAGCATGCCATAAATCAATTGCTGGTATTTCATGGCACCCCATCCTGCATTATTTTTAATGGCACTGGCATTGGAATAAAACAAAATACCTACAACAGATATCATACTAATGAATAACAAAGTGAGTTTAGGTACTTCAGTTAACTGACCAACAATTATTATGGCACCAATCAATAAAGTCATAATGGTTAAAGATGCTGCTGCTTTATTCGCTTTCTCGAACTTCTCATCATTCTTACCATCGGGTAATTTGGAGAAAGCAAAAAACAGTGCTACCAGAGCAAAAACACCTGCTACGATAAGATACAAGACATTGATATTTGTTACAGTTACCTCAGTCTGTTCTCCACCAATAGATCCAAACAGGAAAAAACTCACAATGATAGGTCCCAGAGTAGTACCCAATGAGTTTACACCACCGGCAAGGTTTAGTCTGTGAGCACCTGTAGACGCATCACCTAATGAAATGGCAAAGGGTTGCGCAGAAGTTTGCTGTAAGGAAAAACCCAGTGCCACCACAAAAAAAGAAGCCAGTAAGGCTGGAAATGAGTTGGCATTGGCAGATGGAATGATCAGTAATGCACCCGCCACAGATATCCATAAACCATAAATGATACCTTTTTTATATCCGATTTTGTTGAGTATATCGTAACCCAAAACATTGGAAGCGATAAACAGAATCAATGAACCAATAAAATAGGCGCCATAAAATGCAGAACCTATCAATTGTGATTGAAATTGATTGAGCTGGAAATGGGTTTTACAGAATGGGATCAAGATACTGTTTGAAGCAGCAATAAATCCCCAAAAGAAAAAAACAATGACAAGTGTAGCAAGTGCACTCGTATTGGTTGGTTGTTTTGGCTGGGTCATACAATCGGTCGTTTAATGTTGGCTGTAAAATAACGAGAAAAATCAGCCTGAAAAATTTTAAAGTAGAATTTGACAGTACCGTTTTACTTCCTAACTTGAAAGCAAATCAGACAAACTGCGATTCATGGAGATTATTCATGTGAGTGCCGAATGTTACCCGGTGGCCAAGGCCGGCGGACTTGGAGATGTGGTAGGGGCACTTCCTAAATACCAGGTAAAAGCTGGGCATATTGCGAAAGTGGTAATGCCCATGTACAGAACTAAGTTCTTATACGATAATGAATGGACGGTAGATTTTAAAGGGCAGGCCAATTTAGGTAACTGGTTCTTTGATTACACAGTGATCAAAGAAAGTACGAATAAACTGGGTTATGATCTTTTTCTCATTGATATCAATGGATTACTGGATCGCCAAAAAATTTACGGGTATGATGATGATGCCGAGCGATTTACTGCTTTTCAGATTGCATTGGTGAATTGGATGATACATTGGGAACATCAACCCGATATCGTTCATTGCCATGATTACCATACCGGACTTATTCCTTTTATGATGCAGTATTGTTATGATTATAACAGGCTGAAACATGTTCCTACAGTTCTAACCATTCACAATGCACAATACCAGGGTTGGATGGGGTGGGATAAAAGTCGTTATATACCACGCTGGGATCTATGGAAAAGAGGAATGCTCGACTGGAATGATACCATCAATCCATTGGCATCAGGTATTAAATGTGCCAGTAAAGTAACAACTGTTAGTTGGAGTTATATGGATGAACTCAGAACTAATTCAAATGGACTTGAGAAATTATTTGAGTATGAAAGAGGGAAATGTGTGGGTATCCTGAATGGAATTGATAATGAAGTATGGGATCCGGCAACAGATAAATACCTGGAGAACCATTACAGCGTTAAAAATGTTGCTGCAGGGAAAAAAAAGAATAAAATCATCTTATGTGAACGTTTCGGATTGGATATCGAAAAACCTTTATTCATTTTCATAGGCCGGCTGGTGGGAGAAAAAGCGGCGGATATATTGCCTTATGCCATTCGCTTGGCCATTGAGCAAACACAGGGGCAAGCCAGTTTTCTGGTATTGGGAAGCGGTGAAACAGCAGTAGAGTGGGAGTTCCAGCAAATGGCTGAACCTTATAAAGGAGTATTCAGTGTAGTGATTGGGTACGATGAAACCTTGAGTCACCTGATGTATGCTGGAGCAGATTTTC
>DPWF01000023.1:5946-8082 GCA_003526435.1 Chitinophagaceae bacterium
GTTAAGCCTTGTGGATTAAACCAGATGTATTCCATGCGTTATGGCACGATACCCATGGTGAGAAGTACGGGCGGATTACAGGATACGATAGTAGATATGGGCGATCCTGATGGTTTTGGTATTCGTTTTAACCATGCAACTGCTGAAGATGTAAACTATTCTATCAGCAGGGCTGTTGCAGTTTACAAGGACAGTGCACAGATGGAACGAATGCGTAAACACATGATGCAGATAGATCATAGTTGGGAAAGTACGGTGGATGAATACACCAATGTATATAAGAGCCTTAAATAAAATTTGATTTTTTGATCTGTGATTTTTCGATTGTTAAAATCTCAAATCAGGAAATCAGGTAATCAAAAATTGAAAGCCATATGAACAGTATTTCAAAGTCAGTGTTAGCCGTGATTCTAGGTGGTGGTGCAGGTACACGTTTGTATCCGCTAACTGCAAGTCGTTCAAAACCTGCTGTTCCCATTGCGGGCAAGTACCGTTTGGTAGACATACCCATCAGTAACTGTATTAATAGTAATATCAACAGAATGTTTGTATTGACGCAGTTCAATTCAGCATCTCTGAATAAGCATATCAAGAATACCTATCACTTCAGTGCATTCAGTACAGGCTTTGTTGATATTCTTGCAGCAGAACAAACACCAGATAACCCGGGTTGGTACCAGGGAACTGCGGATGCGGTAAGACAGTCGTTGAGGCATATATCCAATATGGATTTTGAATATATACTGATTCTGAGTGGTGACCAGTTATACCAGATGGATTTTAGTGAAATGCTCGAAAGTCACCGGTCGAAGGGGGCTGATATTTCTATTGCCACCATTCCTGTGAATGAAAGAGATGCGCCAGAGTTCGGTATTCTGAAAGCTGATGAAGAAAGCTATATCACTTCTTTTATTGAAAAACCCAAAAAAGAATTGTTACCTGATTGGGTAAGTGATACGGGTGCCGAAATGCAGCAGACGGGTCGTAACTATCTCGCTTCAATGGGTATTTATATTTTTAGCAAGAAAGCATTGTATCATTTATTGAGTGAAGTGCATCCCAATGCAACTGACTTTGGTAAAGAAATCATTCCCGATTCAATTCAGAATTATAAAGTGGTAAGCTTTCTGTACGATGGTTACTGGACAGATATCGGAAATATTTATTCCTTCTACGAAGCCAACCTAGCTCTTACACAGGAAATACCGCCATTCAATTTATTTGATAATACCAAAACTGTTTATAGCCGGGCGCGAATGTTGCCACCTGCTAAAATAAGCGGCACTACACTTGAAAAAACAATTATAGCGGAAGGATCAATTATACATGCAAGTAGAATCGAACAAAGTGTAGTGGGTATCAGATCGCGTATTGGTCATGGAACCACTGTTGTAAATAGTTACCTGATGGGTAACGATTATTATGAAACCATTGAAGAAATGGCTGCCAATACTGCCAAAGGGTTACCCAAAATAGGTATCGGAGAACGGTGTTATATTAAAGATGCCATTATCGATAAAAACTGCAGAATTGGTAACGATGTAAGAATCAACGGAGGAGCTCATCTATCTAATACCGATCATGCATTATACACTGTAAAGGATGGCATTGTGGTTGTGAAAAAGCTGGCAGTACTACCGGATGGCTTTGTTATTTAAATTGTATTGATAAAGACGATGCGTAATCTCTGTTAACTCTTTTCTCTGCGGAAATAAATGACTGCCGGGAACAGGAAAGCACTGAGTTTACGCATCGTTTGTTTGTAGGGATAGTCGAATATATCCCTTCACTACTTAACAAAAATACGCTACATTTAAGTATATGTAATTACTACACATTGTAAACGATTGCCATGGCCAGTTCAGCACCACATTCACCTGCTNNCTTATCACTTAGCCAGATATTCTTTATGAGTTTTGGTTTTCTCGGTGTTCAATTCGGATTTGCATTACAAAATGGAAACACCAGTCGCATCCTCCGTTCATTTGGTGCCGATGTGGAACATCTTCCTATGTTCTGGATCGTTGCTCCTTTAATGGGAATGATTGTACAACCACTGATTGGTCATTACAGCGACAGAACCTGGAACAGGATTGGCAGGAGAAAGCCATATTTTCTGGCAGGTGCATTATTGTC
>DPWF01000225.1:0-5899 GCA_003526435.1 Chitinophagaceae bacterium
TCAATGGTCAATGGTCAATGGTCACTAAAGTTATAACTACGTAAGATAGTCACTATTAACCATTGCTTATTCCGGACAATCCAATTTGCTAATCACTTTCTTTTTGTTAAACGGATGAATGCTTAACATCAGATAACCTCCTCCGCTAAGATTTTTTATTTGTTTTGCCCACTGAAGATTGTGGATGCCCAATACCAGCGGGCCGGCTTTTAAGGCTGCTCCTATATGAAACTGTCCCTGGCTATTGTATTGAATGGGTAAATAAAAACCCCAATTAATGGTTTCCCACCTCGGGGTGATGGTCAGTAAATTAATTTCTCTTGTAAGCAGTTTTTTATAACCCGATGTTCCATGCAGGTTAATATTCAGATCAGCATTTATGTATAGGTTATTGCCAAATGATCGATCCACATTGATCACCAGTCTTGTTGGACTACCGATTTTGAATTTCTTAGAAACACTGTCGGCATTGATAAAAACAGTAGCCAATGAGTCGCGCAGGTCACGCCCACTTTGTATGTTCATAAATTTTTGATCCATGGAAATATCCGTAATGCCCGGATCAACATTCCTGAACTGTGAACTGAATTCACTGGATTTATAACGATTGGCACCAAGATCCATCAAAGACACGCCAATTTTCCACTGGTAGTTCAATGCATTGTTTTGCTGATAGGTATTGGTAGATTCCCCGTACAACAAATATTCAATACCCAGGCTAAGTCCGAAATTGGTAACAGTGTTCTTCAAGAAATCTTTTGCAGTGGAAGAAGCTCCAGACGATGTTTCATCATAATTTGATGAATAACCAAATGCTCCTCCACCTGTTACAAAAGTGTAAACCGTATCTGTAGAAGTTTTTGATTCGAGATAACTCATCTTGCTGATACGACCATAGGCTGCCGAAATATTTTTCATAACCTGTAGTGTAATACCTCCTGTAAGCTTACTGTTATGATTCTCACTCAATACACGTGAATAATTAAAGTCGCCCTGTAACCAACCCGAATGTGTAACAAAACCTTCAAGAAAAGCTGTAGTTCTGTTTTGCACCATAAAATCATGGATGCTGTAAATAGAATCACTGGCGAATATAGGTGCAGTACGCGCATGGTTATAACTTCTTGCCCTCAGGTTAAAAGCGAAAGCATGCCTGTTATTGGGTTTGTATGAAAAATTGAGCAGACTGGAATCAACATTATTATGTAAAAACCTGCTCCGGGATCCCCCATTTAAGAAAGCCGAATCATTGCGCATGAAAAGCGAATTGGTGCTGACCCGGGCTTGAGCAGTAAAAATTGTCAGATCCCATTTATAGGCGGAATTGATGGATGCGGCAGGATTGTTCCGAATACCAGTGCTACCTGCATAGGCGGAACCATAGGTCGACTGGTAGCTTTGGGCTGTCAGTTGACAAAGGCTAATAAACAGGGCCAGGCAGGTGATCAGGGCTTTATTCATAATGCTTACAGATACCTTTTCAAGTCGGTCTGTTGCTTTATCCTGATTTACAGGCTGTTAAACAGTTGATAAAAAGGTTTCAGGAGCAAGTTAGCAAGGCCTGCCGGGAATGAAAAAAATTATTACACAGGCAAAGGATTTTGTAGGTTGGGCCGTCTAATACTTAACTGAATCCTGTTTGAAGCACGAAGATATCATTCCGCAACTGAAAGCTGGTAACGAACAGGCTTTCCGCCTGTTGGTGGAAAGCTGCCAGGATATGGTCTATAATACCGTGCTGGGTATTGTACAGGATATGCAGGAAGCAGAAGATGTGGCGCAGGAAGTTTTTATCCAGGTATACAGATCAATCCGAACATTCAGGGGCGAAGCAAAACTGAGTACCTGGATGTATCGTATCGCCATTACCAAAGCACTCGACTGGCAAAGGAAAAAGAAAATAAGAAAAGGTGTTAATGCGGTGGCCTCCTGGATCGGACTGGCTGAATCTGAAAATGAACCAGTTCATTTTTACCATCCCGGGGTACAACTGGAACAGAAAGAAAAAGCAGCGCTTGTTTTTAAGGCAATACAATCGTTGCCGGAAAATCAACGTGTATGTTTTCTCTTATTAAAAACAGAGGGTCTTAGTTATGAGGAAGTAGCCGAAATATTACAGATAAGTATAAAAGCAGTAGAGTCATTAATGCACAGGGCCAGGGAAAATCTTCGAAAAAAACTGACATCAACAAGATACTAATTAATCAAATTACACTCATCATTATATGCATACTGATCATCAACATACCAACGATTTTTTAAATAGTCTTGATAAAATGGAAAGGGCAAAAGCCCCTGATTTTTTTGAGACAAGATTGATGGCAAGGCTTGAAAAAGAAATACTGCCGCAACAGATACCGGTATGGCAAAGAATGTTAAAACCTGTTCCTGTATTGGCATTGCTAGGTTGTCTGGTGGTACTTAACCTTTTTACACTGGGAGATGTGTTTTTTAGTAAAAATATACCGGCACAGGAAGAAGAAGCAAGTGTGACCGGCTTTGTGAATGAATATAACCTGAATAGTTCAGTTGACATCAATAACTAAAACCGACCTGTGATGAACTTTATTACAAAAAATAAGTGGTTTGCAGTAGCAATGGTTATGTTGATCTTACTCAACATAACAACACTCACTGTTTTCTGGTGGACAAAAAAAGGGAATCAACAGGAGGAAAGATTGCCGCAGGGAGGAGCGATGGCTTTTTTAGTGAGAGAATTAAAACTGGATAGTGCACAGCAGCAGCAATTGCTGGTTTTCAGAGATGAGCACCGCTCGGCAACACAGGAAATCAGAAAGAAGAACAGAGAGGCTAAAGAAGTTTTTTTTAGCTTATTAGAAAAGGACGGTATTACTGATATTGAGATTAATGAAGCTGCTACCGTTTCAGCAAGATATGATGCAGAACTTGCAAAAATTACATTTGATCATTTTAAAAAGATCAGGTCAGTATGTAATGCTAAGCAGCAAGAAAAATTCGATGAGATTATTCATGAAGTGTTACGCATGTTAGCAGGCCCGCAGGGGCCGCCACCACCACGTGATGGACATCCTCCCCGCGGTCCGCATCCTGACGGCCCACCCCCGCATGAAAGACCTGAACACGAAAAATAATTTCAGTACAACGAAGGTTTTTTCAGATCCGAACATCTAATCAGAAAAAGCTGTTATGAAATATCTAATGCTGAAAACAACCTGCCTGCTGATTGCAGGTGTAACAATGATTCTCTCCTGTAAAAAAGATACTGCAGGTTCCGGTACTGGAACTACTACAACGGTTCCGGATGTATTTAAAAAATTCAACTCATCGGTAACGATATCTGTAGAAGGAAGTTATATTGTTTTAAAGAGTACAGGATTGCCTGATCATAAGAGTCCTTATTACGCCACAACACATGCACAGTATGAAGCGTATAATGGCACCAATCCTAATTATTCAAAAAATCCCAACAGTATTCAGTCGCAGAGTTATGTATTTAAAATACCATTGAATCCTGCAAAAGCATCTTCGTCTGTGGCTACATCATTGGGTCCCATGGGTATTTCAATTAATGGAGTTCCGTTGTTTAACCAGTATGCGGCCGGTAATGCACCGCTTACCAATGAAATCAACAGTTTTGATCAGTACAATGGTCATCCGCAACAAACAGGGCAATATCATTATCACGTAGAGCCTCTCTATATCACCACACAAAAAGGTCGGAACGCGTTGATTGGTTTTTTACTTGATGGCTATCCGGTATACGGTCCTATGGAGAACGGATCCATTTTAACAAGTAGTCAGTTAGATGCGTATCATGGCCACTTTGCAGTCACTGCTGATTACCCGAATGGTATTTATCATTATCATGTTACAGCAGATGCGCCATATATAAATGGCAATGGTTTTTATGGAACGCCCGGTACTGTAACTCAATAAAATTAACAACCATGAAAAAAATATTTGTGTTAGCCCTTGGATTGATAGCGACCTGCGTCACGCTACAAGCACAACCGGCAGGTGGTCCATCCAAACCACCGTCTGCAGAAGAACGGTTAAAGCGCGTAAATGAAAAAATGAAAGCATCATTGCAGTTATCGGCAAAGCAGCAAGCTGTCGTAAATGACGCATTTAAACAATTTTTTGCGGAAGCAGATAAACTGCGTCCACAGGCACCGCCACCACCGCCTCCGCCAGACAAGGCCAAGATTGAGCCATTGGCGCAAAAACGCGATGCAGCCATTAAAGCAGTTTTAACGGAACTGCAATACAAGAAGTATGTAGAGATCGAGAAAACACTGAGACCTCAAGGACCTCCCGGTTCAGGCAAACCCCCTAAACAATAAGTATGAACAGGTATAGTCTATTAATATTGGTTGTGTTGTTACAGGCCTGTACGGGTACAACGGAGAACAAAGAGAAATTACCCTATTATGTTACAGCAGATTTTACACCTCATTGGTTGAGTGAAGAGGAACTGCAAAAACCTGTTCATCAGATACCATCATTCTCGTTTATTAATCAGTCGGGACAGAATGTAACAGAGCAAACCGTTCAGGGGAAAATTTATGTTGCCAGTTTCTTCTTTACCAGTTGTCCGGGTATCTGTAAACGGCTTACCAACAATATTTCGCTTGTACAGGAAGCGTATAAGGAAAATACAGACATATTGATACTGTCTCATTCAGTTACACCGGAAACTGATAGTGTAACCAGATTGAATCAGTATGCATTGCAATACAGGATCAATCAGCAGCAATGGCATTTACTTACAGGAAAACGTAATGAACTGTACTCAATTGCAAGGAAATCTTATTTCGCTGATGAGGATCTTGGGGCAGTGCAGGCAGAGAATGATTTCTTGCATACAGAGAATGTTTTGCTGATCGATAAACAAAGAAGAATAAGAGGTGTTTACAAAGGTACATCTGAAGCAGAGATCAGGAATTTAATCATTGATATTAAACGTTTGCAGGAAGAAGGATGAAATGGTACGCCGCTATATGTATATTTCTTACGATTGCCTGTGTGAGCGATCAGCCGGTTGCTGTACAAAAACGCATAACACCGGCGATACCCCCGGTTGGAATTACTGCCAACGATCCTGCACTGAAACTGCTGAACGGCTTTTGGTATTATGCCGATACACTGTTCAGCGGACATGTTCACGCGTTTCATGAAAATGGAAACATGCAGCGTATGCAAAGCTATTTTAAAGGGAAGGAAGAAGGTTTATTGGTAACCTGGTTTCCAACGGGTCAAAAAGAATCAGAGCGATACTTTGCGGAAGGAGAGAAAGAAGCTGTGCACAAAGGTTGGTGGGAAAACGGGCAACAGCGTTTTGAATATCATTTTTCGAAGGGACAATATGATGGCAATTTCAGGGAATGGTCGGTTAACGGAATGCTGGCCAAACATATTGAGTATAAAGATGGAAAAGAAATCAGGGGAAAAGCCTGGCGTGAAAATGGCAAAGTGTATATGAGTTTTGAAATGAGGGGCTCAAGGCGTTATGGTCTTATGAATGCCAAGCCCTGTTATACCCTCCGCAATGAAAAAGGTGAATACATTGAAATGGCTCCAAATAAAAGTCCCCTGTAGAAACAGGGGACGTCTTCGATTGCTTGCCATATAAGAAAAAAGATAGATCGCGTATATTCTTTAACACATCTCCACTCTCTCTCACTTGCTGAAACAAAAATAGGGGAATTTTTATTTCAAAGTTTATTTTTTTATAATTAATATATTTTTCATCATTGCCATAGTTAAAAATGGTTTTTATCATGAAAATGTAAATATTTAATTATTTAATAATGTTAAAATAATAAAGGGCTATTTCAACTGAAACAGCCCTTTATTTATTTGAAAATCAGTCTATTGCCTTCCTGGATACACTTTTAATGCAGCTTCCAGACAGTCC
>DPWF01000225.1:5978-6609 GCA_003526435.1 Chitinophagaceae bacterium
CCGTTTGCTGATTGTGCTCAAAACTTTCCAGTAACCACTGACAGAAAACATCGGCATCATCAATCGGTAATTTGGCAATAGCATAAAAAGCACCACCGGGATTGGGGCAGAAAACACCCTCCATTGCATTTAATCTCTTCACCAGTAAATCTCTGCGTAAGCGGTATTCGGCTTTGGTGGTATCAAAATAATCGGCAGGCAGATCAATGGCGGCTTCACCGGCTATTTGTGCAAAGCTGGGTGGACTCAGTCTGGCCTGTGCAAATTTCATGGCGGCATCCAGTACAGACTGGTTGCGTGTAATAAACGCACCAATACGGCCGCCGCAGGCGCTATATCTTTTACTGATGGTGTCCATAATGATCACATGATCATCGACCCCTTTTAAATGCAGTGCACTTACCTGGTGTCCGTCATAACAAAACTCTCTGTAAGCCTCATCGGAAAACAGGTAGAGGTTATGGCGTAGGATGATATCTTTCAATTGCTCCATTTCATCTGCACTGTATAAATAACCTGTGGGGTTATTGGGGTTACAGATAACAATAGCTTTTGTGCGGGCTGTGATTTTTTTCTCGAATTCTTCAATAGGCGGTAAGGCAAATCCATTTTCAATATGTGAAGTAACAGG
>DPWF01000225.1:6641-8250 GCA_003526435.1 Chitinophagaceae bacterium
ATTGTAGTTGGCATAGAATGGTTCGGGTATAATTACTTCGTCGCCGGCATCCAGGCAGGCCATAAAACCAAAGAGAATGGCTTCACTGCCACCTGTGGTGATAATGATCTGCTGATGATTAACATCGATTCCTACAGACTGGTAATAACCTACGAGTTTTTTTCTGTAACTCTCATTACCTGCACTATGACTGTATTCCAGTACTTTAAAATCGCTGTTCCGAACGGCATCCAATACCATTTTCGGTGTTTCAATATCGGGCTGACCAATATTCAGGTGATACACTTTGGTACCTTTCTTTTTTGCAGCTTCTGCATATGGTACCAGTTTTCTGATGGGGGAGGCAGGCATGGCCTGTCCGCGTTGACTGATGGCTAACATGCCGCAAAGATAGGGTGACGTAACACTCCAAAACATAAACGACCCCAAAGAGGGGTCGCTTAACATAAATATCAACTATCAATCAGGGTATGGAAACTATTTTTTTGAAGCTGCTTTTGGTTTGGCAGCAACCACTTCACCTTCAATGGTTAAAATAACAGGATCATTAACACCTGCAAACTTAACGGTTACACGTTTGCTGAAAGCACCCATGGCTGCAGCATTGTAGGTAACTTTAATGGTGCTTGATTTTCCTTTCAGAATGGCTTCTTTGCTGTATTCAGGAGTGGTACAACCACACTCGGCACTGGCAAATTCAACCACTAAAGGCTTAGCACCATTATTGGTGTAAGTGAAAATATGCGTAACAGGTTTATTCTGTTCAATTTTACCAAATTTGAAAGACCCTTCCGCAAATTTGATGTCTTGCTGAGCCATAACACTAACCGTAGAAATCAATCCTAAAATGGCCAGAAATAAAAACTTCTTCATATGATATTTATTTGTTTTACTTTTTCAAAGTTACAACGAAACTAAATTAAGGCATTTACCAATGCCTTAAAATTTTATTAGATAAAAGGACCTGAACCCGGGTTTGCCGGATAAAATTGGATTTACAGGATACATTGCCAATTCTATGCCGGATTTTGGGGTAAATCCACAATTTTTCCGGAAAACTAATTTCCGTTAGTCCATTCCACTGGTAATGCTATTTTTGTCGCATGGAATCAACTTCTACTTTGGGTTATAAAAACGACATGCTGTCGTTCGACGGATTCAGAAATGCTGTGATTGAAGATTATCGTACCGCCGTTATCAGCAGGGAAGTAAGCTTACTGGGCCGCCGGGAAGTGTTGACAGGTAAGGCCAAATTTGGCATTTTTGGAGATGGTAAAGAAGTGGCTCAGATTGCCATGGCCAAATTTTTTCAGGCCGGTGATTTCAGAAGCGGATACTATCGCGACTAGACTTTCATGTTCGCTTCCGGACTGGCAAGTGTGGAGCAATATTTTGCACAATTATACGCCGATCCTGAAAATGATTCCTTTAGTGCGGGAAGACAAATGAATGCCCATTTCGCTACCCGTTTTGTAGATGAACATGGTAACTGGCTCGATCTGGCCAACCGTAAAAATATTTCTTCTGATATCGCACCTACTGCGGGTCAGATGCCAAGAGGTTTGGGACTGGCTTTTGCTTCTCGTTGTTTCAGGGCCAGCAAACACCA
>DPWF01000073.1 GCA_003526435.1 Chitinophagaceae bacterium
GGTGATGATAAATAGTTATAATCAGAAGAACGGAGGAAGCCATATCCATCAGGCATCATTTCGAGAACACCTTCGCCGAGGATTACGCCTTCAAATTCGATATTAAAATTGAGTTCTTTTTTGTGCTGACGCGGGTGCTGTTGCGCAGGAGTATCTTGTGGAAGTCCTGTTTCGGCAGCCTGAACGGGTTCTGTTGAACCGGTATCAGTGGTTTCTGAAGCCGTGTTTTCATGGCTGTTGGCCGTTGGCTCGGGCTTTTCGTTGCGGGCTTTCTTAACCGGACCACGTTTGGGAGCCGTTTTTTCTGGCGCATCTTCCATTACTTCTGCCTCTTCTGTACCATTCGCGGTTTTAACCGTAACGGGTTTGCGGGCACGGGCCGTTTTTTTCTTGGGATCGTCTTTCGACTCACTGGCCTGAACAGCCTGGTTATCGAGGATCTTGTAAATAAGGCCTTGCTTGTCAAGCTTTTTGGCACCCGAAATCTTTAACTGCTCAGCAATATCAAGCAGCTCGGGCAATAACATGTCGTTTAATTGCAAAATATCGTACATAAACTCTATTGATGGGAAAAATTCAAATTGTCATCGTTCAAAATCCAGTCTAAGGAATTGCAGGCTCAGATCGGAAAAACTTGGGTATTGTTAATTGATTGGAAGAGGGTAAACTGATGCGTCAAGAGCGAAAGAAGGACTAAATCAGCTTGATTTCCGATGCAATGTTAAGCGAAAAAAATCAAAAACAAAACAAAAAATTCATTTCGAATGGTTTCTGAAGGAACCGTTTTTAGCTAGAGATTAAAAGACTACTGCATCCATCATCTGTGAATCCCTGGCTCAAACCTTATTTAACATAGCAAATACCAGGCTTTACAAAAACGGAGCCTGATCGCTTCTTTTTTCCTCACCAAACTGTGTTTTATCAACGATTTTACTGATGATCTGGTCGAGTTCCAACGCACTCATTCTCAAATACTGTAATATTTGCTCGTTCTCATCCACGGTTTTCTGTTTAAAATCCATCAGGTCTGTTAATCCAATAATATTGGCCACCGGCCGGCGTATTTCGTGCGATTGTATTTTGGCGATTTCTTTCAGGGCCTCCACATGTTTCTGAATCTGTAGCTCCTGTTCTTTACGTTTGGTAATATTAATAGAAGCAATAACAAGACCGGATAAGTCTCCGTTTTCTTCAAAAACGCCATAATAGCGACGCAGGTACCAGAGTTTTTCACCGTCGGGATATGTGACCATATGCTCATGTGAAACGGTGGCTTTTTCTTCTTCCAGCAAACGCTTGTGCTCCAATGCCAGTGCTCGGTCAGATACAGGATAGTAGTCGGTAAGTTTATCGCCGATCAGAAAGGGCTTGCCAAACATTTTATAAGCATGTTGCTGGGCTCTGCGGTTGGCATATTTTATACGAAAATCGGTATCCATATAAATAAGTACATTATCGGAACTGTTGATAATGGACTGTAGCGTTTTTTCAGATGCGGCAATCTGATCGCGCTTGTTTTTTAACTCGGTAATATTTTTTGAAATACCTACCACATGCGTAATATTCCCATCATCATCTTTAATAGGAAAAAGTTCACTCAGACTGGCGGTCTGGTCCTCAAAATCTTCTTCAAAGCTAATGCTGTGTCCTTTTTCAACACATTCAATAAAACGTAAGCGGATGGCATCAACAATGCTTGTGCGGAGCATATCCTTAAACTCCTTTCCCACCACAGATTCTTTTGTAACGCCAAATTTTTTGAGATAAGCCGGATTCACATATTCCATTACAAACTCATTGCCGCCGGCCCGTACGCGTACTATAAACACCGCATCAGTGGTGAGTTCAATCAATGATTGGAACAGTGATGATTGGATCATTCGGTTGGGATATGGATCTGTTAAAAGCGTTTAAAAATATACAATTTCGGGGCAAAAAACAGAAAATAGCTATGCGTCATGCGTCAGGAGTAATGGGCCAAGAAGAAATTTCAAATCATCGCTCATGGCGCGCAGCCCACAGCCCCGTCTGCTTGTAGCTTGTAGCTTCTGCCCTATCTTTGCCCTCAAATCAAGCAACAGCAAGCAATGTTTAACAACAGAACAAGAATCAAGGACCTGCTGAGCAGCGGGCAGACAGGGCAAGACATTATCGTGATGGGTTGGGTACGTACTTTTCGTAACAACCAGTTTATAGCATTGAATGATGGCAGTACCAATAATAATTTACAGATAGTAACAGAGCTGGGCTTACTGGATGATGCAACACTTAAACGCATTACCACCGGTGCTTCTCTAAAAATAACAGGAACCGTAGTACCATCACTGGGTAAGGGCCAAACAGTTGAGCTGAAAGCCAAAACGGTGGAGATACTGGGCGACAGTGACGCAGAAAAATATCCGCTTCAACCCAAAAAACACAGTCTTGAATTTTTACGTGAAATAGCGCATCTGCGTTTCCGTACCAATACATTCGGGGCCGTGTTCCGTATCAGACATTCGCTAGCATTTGCGGTACATCAGTTTTTTAATGAAAAAGGTTTTGTGTACCTGCATACACCCATTATTACCGCCAGCGATGCAGAAGGTGCAGGTGAAATGTTTCGGGTAACCACATTGCCTTTTGACAATCCACCACGTAAAGAAGATGGAAGCATAGATTTTACTGAAGACTTTTTTGGCAAGAGTACCAACCTCACCGTGAGCGGACAACTGGAAGGTGAACTGGGCGCCATGGCTTTCAGCGAGATATATACATTTGGTCCAACCTTCCGTGCAGAGAACTCCAATACAACACGCCACCTCGCCGAATTCTGGATGATTGAACCAGAGATGGCTTTTCATGATATTGAAGACAATATGAACCTGGCCGAAGAGTTCATTCAATACCTGATTAAATATGTAATGGAACACAATGCCGACGACCTGGCATTTCTCGACCAGCGACTGGCAGAAGAAGAAAAACAAAAACCACAGAATGAGCGTCAGGAATTGGGTTTGCTGGAGAAACTGAAATTTGTGGTAGACAATAAATTTGAACGTATAACCTATACAGAAGCCATACAAATATTACTGGATTCGCCCGCCTACAAGAAAAAGAAATTCAAGTACGATGTAAAATGGGGTATTGATATGCAGAGCGAGCATGAGCGTTACCTCGTAGAAAAACATTTCAAAAAACCGGTGATCGTAACGGGTTATCCTGCCGCCATCAAAGCATTTTATATGAGATTGAATGATGGCTGTGAACCCGGTAAAGAAACGGTGGCCGCTATGGATATACTGGCACCGGGTATTGGTGAAATTGTGGGCGGATCGCAAAGAGAAGAACGTCTCGAAAAACTAGAGGCCCGCATGCAAGCCATGCATATACCATTGGAAGAAATGAGCTGGTACCTCGATACGCGCCGTTTCGGAACCGTACCACATGCCGGCTTTGGTCTGGGTTTTGAGCGTATGGTATTATTCGTTACAGGTATGACCAACATCCGCGACGTAATTGCCTTTGCAAGAACACCGAAGAATTGTGAGTTTTAAGCTGCAAGCAACAAGCGTCAAGCTACAAGAAATTTAATGAGAAATCACTTGTAGCTTGACGCTTGTTGCTTG
>DPWF01000072.1:0-5115 GCA_003526435.1 Chitinophagaceae bacterium
GATGAGGCCCAGCGAAGAATCCTGATCAACAGCTTACCTGCTGATGGTAAGGAAGCCATTAACTACCAGCTTCGCCAACAAGCCAATAAATACTACTATTCAGGGCAGTTGCCACCCATGAATATCCTTAACCCCGCTGCATGGGCAGATTTCATTAAAGCCTGGAAAAGAGGTGATTTCAAGCGAAAAGACTAAGTTTCGGGGATTATTTTATTGATTTTGACAGATAAGGCTCACGCTGTTACAACCCACCGCTTTACATTTGCGCATATTAAACGATTGATGTATGCCAATTAAAAATGTAAGTGTTATCGGAGCCGGTACCATGGGTAATGGTATTGCACATGTATTTGCCCAGAAAGGTTTTTCTGTTCAGTTGATTGATGTTAATGCTGCACAACTTGAAAAAGCATTACAGACCATTTCCAAAAACCTCGACAGACAGGTTGCCAAAGCCATTATTACCGAGGAGGAGAAAGCTGCCACAATTTCAAGACTTGTTACAGAAACAGATATTAAAAAAGGGGTAGCCAATGCTGATCTCGTAGTTGAAGCTGCCACAGAAAATGCAGAACTTAAGCTCAATATTTTTCGTCAGCTAGATGAAGCAGCCCCGGCTCATACAATACTTGCTTCCAATACTTCTTCTATTTCCATTACTAAAATTGCTGCCGTTACTAAAAGACCGGAAAAAATAATTGGTATGCATTTTATGAACCCTGTACCAGTAATGAAGCTGGTTGAAATCATTAATGGGTATGCCACTACAACAGAAGTAAGTGAAACGATCGTTGAACTCAGCAAAGCATTGGGTAAAGTACCATGTGTAGTGAATGATTATCCTGGTTTTATTGCCAATAAAATACTGATGCCAATGATCAATGAGGCCATCTGCAGTTTATATGAAGGTATTGCCGATGTAGAAGCTATTGATACCATTATGAAACTCGGTATGGCTCATCCGATGGGGCCGTTACAATTAGCCGACTTCATTGGGCTCGATGTGTGTCTGAGTATTTTACAGGTATTACATGATGGTTTTGGCAACCCTAAATATGCGCCCTGTCCTTTACTGGTAAATATGGTAACCGCTGGTAAGCTTGGTGTAAAATCGGGTGAAGGATTTTATACTTATACACCTGACAGTAAAGAATCAGTGGTAAGCGCCCGTTTCAAAAAATAAATAATAAAAAGGATGAAACTATTTTCATCCTTTTGTTTTTTAAATACTTTATATGTTTTTTATTCTTTCAAAGCTGCTGTTATTTTTATTGATCCCTTTTACCTGGATCATGATTTTATTGATTTGGATATATTTTGTAAAATCTGCAAGACTAAAAAGAAGGCTAACTATTCTTACGATTAGCATAACCATCATTTTTACAAACCCAT
Organism: Chitinophagaceae bacterium; assembly: GCA_003526435.1. Taxonomy (GTDB): domain Bacteria; phylum Bacteroidota; class Bacteroidia; order Chitinophagales; family Chitinophagaceae; genus Sediminibacterium. Next base: position 1,393 of record DPWF01000072.1, read on the forward strand.
GGTTATACAAAAAGGCAACATTGGCATGGCAGACACCTAAAAAAAACCTATCCGAACAGGAACATTATGAAACTGGAATTCTGCTGACAGGCATGGTACTGTTTGACAAAAATCATGAAGGCTATTTTGGTTCTTCATCAGACAGGTTCATTCAAACAGCCACATTATATCATACTGGAAAAATTAAAAAAATATTACTTACAGGTGGAAGTGGATCATTACTGCATGATTATCCTGCCGAAGCTGAATATCTTAAAAAGGCTTTGGTAGCCAATGCTGTTCCTGAAAAAGATATTATCGTTGAACCGCTTTCGAGGAATACTTATGAGAATGCAATCTTCAGTAAAAAGATCATTGATTCATTACAACTTAACCCTCCTTTTCTACTCATTACGTCTGCCTTTCATATGCCAAGATCAAGCGCAGTATTTAAGAAAGCAGGTATTCAATTTGTTCCCTATCCTTGCGACTACAAAGTCGTTGAGGAAAAATTTTCAGTTGATGATGTACTTATGCCCGATGCAAAGCTGCTAAAAAACTGGTCCGACTTATTAAAAGAAATCATCGGTCTGGCGGCATACAGGATTACGGGGAAAGCTTAGTTTTTGTTATTTCAACCGTGTGCAGGTCTTTCAGCTTATATAATATATCTTCCAATCTTGCTTTGGGTACACCAATTCTGAGATGACAAAATAATTGTATTTCCTGCAGCAACACCGAACAGTTATATTGTTTTACCAACATCATCACTTCATTCATTCGTGTATAATCAAACTGCAGATCATACAAAACCTCAACCGGTTTCTGAATAACAGGCACCAGTTGTAAAGCCATGGATGCTGCTGATTTATATGCATTGATTAATCCGGGAACACCCAATAATGTTCCTCCAAAATATCTTACTACAACAATTCCCAGGTTGGTTAATTCTTTACTGTCTATTTGTCCCAAGATGGGCCTTCCCGCTGATCCAGAAGGTTCTCCGTCATCGCTCACCCTGAACTGGTTCCCGTCGAGCCCTATCCTGTATGCAAAACAATGATGCACAGCTTTAGGGTGCTCTTTTTTCAGACCTTGCAATTGCTGTTTAAAATCCTCCACAGCATTCAACGGGAAAGCGTAAGCCAGGAAACGGCTGCCCCTGTCCTTGAATTCTGCAAACCCGGGCTTTTCTATTGTCTGGTAATAATCTTGTTCAGTCATAATTGATCTCCAAATGCAATCAGGTAAATAGCCAGCAGTGACAAGAGTATGCCCAGCCAATTGATTTTCGATAACCGTTCTTTAAATAATATTCCTGCAGCTACAGCACTGAATAACACGATACCCATATTATTTACAGGAATACTCGCACTGGTTTGCCATGGGCTTTGTTTCAGAAAATGCACAAGACACCAGATAGAGAAATAATTCGGAATACCAATCAGCACCCCGGCAAAAAGACTTTTCCATTGAAACTGCTGTTTCTTTCTNNGGACAAACTGTATTAATAATAGTACTGAGCCAATTGTTGCAGCAGAAAAAAATGAGCTTACGAGGTAATCATTATTATTCTCTTCTGTTACATAGGTCAATTGAACATGGTTAATCAGTGCATCCAGCAAACCACTGCTCAGAAACAAAATCAGTGGTAACATATACACCATCAATCCTTGTTTACCCTGACCCGTTGCGTCTTTGCGTGGTGTGTAGCAGGTAAATACTACTGCTGCCAATGCCAATACAACACCTGCTGCCTTCCAGCCTGCCACGGTTTCATTATAAAGATAGACAGACAGCATTACCGGAATAATCAATGATAATTTATTGACCACAGAAGCAACCGCTACACCATTTTTCTGTGCCGTTAATGCCACTACATTAAAAATACTAACAAACATGGCTCCCATTATACAGGCCCATTTAAACCAGGGCATCCCGATATTAGCAGCATGAACAGGGAATGAACCATTTACCACAGAACCAGTAACTACACAGGTAATATAGTTGAATACAATAGCCTGGAATACGTTTACACGATATTTTTCACAGGCTTTAAAAGATAAAGTGAGATAACTGGTTAAGACAATACTACCTATTAAATAGATCATCATAGGGCAAGAGATTGATCATGATAATAAAACCTGATTTCATCAGATCCTATACGAATGGTTTTCGATACCGGGGCTGAAGGTAATTCAGGTGCCTTCAAACCAAGGCCTGTATTTAATTGCAGGTTCGTGATGGTGCGAAGTTCATCCCAATATCCTTCCTTCAAAAAGGAGTCTAATAAAGCAGCACCTCCCTCAACAAGTATACTTTGTATTTGCTTTCCATAACAATACGACAGTATTTGAGTAATGATTGATGATTCTTTCACTACACGTACATAGGTAACTGTTCCTTCCTGCCCTTCTTTTTCTTCGTTAAATATAATAACAGGATGCCCATCATTCAATATATGCAGCGAAGATGGTAAGCGAAGTTTTCTGTCGATCACCATTCGCAAAGGGCTTTTACCATACCACAGGCGGTTGGTAAGTGATGGATTATCTTTTAGTGCCGTTTCTGTTCCTACAAGTATGGCCGATTCCTCTGCTCTCCATCGATGAACAATACGATTGGTATCTGCATGTGTGATGAGTAATCTCTCCGACGTGTTGGAAGCCATATATCCATCAGCCGTTTGCGCCCATTTCAGTATAATATAGGGTCTGCCCAGTTGATGAAAACCAAAAAAACGTCGATTGAGCTTTATGCACTCCTTTTCCAGCACATTTACCATTACTTCTACCCCTGCATTTTGCAACTGTTCAATACCCTTTCCATTTACTGCTTCGAAGGGGTCTCTGCAACCAATCACTACTTTTTTAATCTGTTGTTCCATGATCAGTTTGGTACACGGTGGTGTTTTACCATAATGCGCACATGGCTCCAGTGAAACATACAAAGTTGAAAAAGGAATTAACGCCCGATCAGTTGTTTTAACGCTGTTGATACAATTTACTTCTGCATGTGCACCGCCATATTGCTGATGCCAGCCTTCGCCAATGATCCTGTTTTCATATACCAATACTGCACCCACCATCGGGTTAGGCGCCACAAAGCCCGCTCCCAATTGGGCCAGCTCAATACAACGGTGCATATATGCTTCATGAAGATCAGCCATGTGAATGGACAAAAATAGCCAAATGCTGCTTAACATTGCAGCATGACTCTTTTAGAAGCCAAAGATCATTTGTTACAAAACCTTGTTCAGTTGTATGATAACAGGGAAGCAGAGCAGATTACCCATATGGTATTGGAGCATATTACAGGTATGAATCGTACGGAAAGAGCCATTCATAAACAACAGCCACTTTCAAGCAAACAGGTTGAGCAATTCAAGCATTATAACAATGAATTATCGGCTGGCAGACCTGTTCAATATGTATTGGGAGAAGCATGGTTTGCGGGTCTGCGGTTTATAGTGAACGAACATACCCTGATTCCAAGACCTGAAACGGAAGAACTGATTGAATGGATAAAAGCTGTTGCATATCCAGAACCACTATCTGTACTCGATATTGGAACCGGATCGGGCTGCATTCCGGTTACACTCAAAAAAAACTTCCCGCTCTGGAACATACAGGCGCTTGACCTGAGTGATGGCGCGTTGCAAACTGCAAAAGAAAATGCCGCATTGCACAGGGCAGAAGTTGAATATATTCAGATGGATTTTTTAGATAAACAACTCTGGCCAAT
>DPWF01000072.1:5120-8728 GCA_003526435.1 Chitinophagaceae bacterium
GATATCATTATCAGTAACCCCCCGTATATCAAAGATTCTGAAAGCGCAGCAATGTCCAATCATGTTTTGAACCACGAACCTCACATGGCCTTATTTGTGCCTGATGATGATGCATTTATCTTTTACAGAAAGATTGCTGCATTTGGAAAAACACACTTAAAAAACAAGGGACAGATCTTTCTTGAAATCAACCAGCAATTTGGCAATGAAGTATGTACTGTTTTTGAAAATACCGGCTATTCAACCATACTCAGACAAGACTTACATGGAAATGACCGGATGGTAGCAGCGGAGTTAAGCAAGGCTGTACATTTACTGCCCTGAGTTATCAACCGCCATGACCGGAGTTGCTCCGAGTTTTTTAATCACCTGCATAACTTTAATAGCAGTGCCCAAATGAGAAGTACTGTCTCCATTGATCACCACAGAAGGTTTTTCTGTTTCTTTTGAAAGATAGGCTTTCAATTCAGGTTCTAATTGTTCGAGTGTTATGCGCTGAGAGCCGATATAAAGGTTCTGGTCTTTATCAACCGTAATGACAACCGTTTGTTTGGCCCGTGTATCACTTTTTGCTTTCGGGTTCGACACCTTGATCACATTCGGATTGGCCAGTGTAGAAACAATGAGAAAGAACAATAACAGAATGAACAGGATATCATTCAAAGCTCCTGTGTGCATTTCGGGATGTGTTCTTAATCTCTTTCTGATGTTCATACAATCTGTTTACGGTGGTTACCGGATTAACGGGTGGGTTCCTGAAGAATATCAATAAATTCAGAACTGGCTGCTTCCATCTTGTTGGCTGTTTTATCGATCTGTGTACTCAGGAAATTATGACCCACATAAGCAATCAAACCGATAATCAGACCTGTTGCTGAAGTAATCATCTTAGTATAGATACCACCTGCAATCGTATTCAGCGTGTATTCGCCGGTGGAAGCAATACCATAAAACAACTGTACCATACCTACAATGGTACCCAGGAAGCCGAACATAGGGGCAATACCTGCAATCAGTGAAAGAATATTGAGGTTTCTTTCCATGCTGTACATTTCCAGCTTACCCACATTTTCCATACTTTTTTCAATGGCATCAAGTGGTTTACCAATACGCTGAATGCCTTTGTCGATCATTCTCGCAACAGGGTTATTGGTATTTCTGGCTAAGTTTCTTGCTGCCTGTACATTACCCGACATGATGTTATCACGGATAATATTCATAAAATTAGGCTCAATGCGAGAGGCCCTGCGTATAGCCATCAGTCTTTCTACAAATACAAAAATGGCCGCTACCAGCAATGCATACAAAGGATACATGATCCAGCCACCTTTCTGAAGCAGGTCCCACATCGAAATCTTTTCGGCGGCTGTGGCAACAGAACCTGCCACCTGTTGTAAAGTATCTGCTTGCAATAATTGAAACATACCGGGTAATTTGGGTTAGGCTAAAATTAGACCCTAACGCAAAAGAAAGGTGTGCATGTGAATAAAATTACCCGGGGAGTGCTTTTTAGGAAAGCTTTTGCACATAATCATGCCGCTTTCACGAGCTATTAACACTTGGTCAATAGCCGATAGTCCATAGCCAAGGTGATCAACCATGAACCATCGACTATAAACTATCGACTATGTATTCACTTCTTTAGCCTTCATCATGGCCATAATCTGCTGCATGGTTCTGTCCATACCCTGTGCACTGCCATCGAGAAAAATAACATTGCCTTTTCCGTATTCTGCAAAGTTTTTCACTGCTTCTGTCCACNNCAACAAGATTACATTGGTATCAAGATTTGCCTGTTTCATTTGTTCTGCAGCCTGACTCATACCTCTTGCCACTTCCTGGCGGAACAATGCCACACCCTGACCGCGTAATCTTGCTGCTTCACGCTCGGCTTCTGCTGCAATTTTAATGGCATTACCTTCCGCTTCTGCTGCTTTGGTTTTGGTGATCAGTAAAGCCTGTCCTTCGTTTTCTGCCGCCGCTTTCAGGTTATTACTGGCCACTACTTTACTCATGCTTTCCATGATACGTGCGTCAAACGTAATATCGTTGATTTGCAGGTCCTGTAAATGATAACCCCATTCTTCGAGTGATATATCAATCTGTTCTTTTACAAACTCTACAATCTCCCTGCGTAACAATAATATTTCTGCCTGGCGTTTGGTGGCCACATAAGAACGGATGCTACCTTCTACTGTTCTGATGAGGGCCTGCATCAGATCCTTATCGCTAATGAATTTAAATGCTACATTATCGATGGTTTCTTCATCCTGATTAATCAAAGAATAAAGCAACATGCTTTTGAAATTTACATTGGCCTGGTCAATGGTAACAGCCTGAAACTCCAGTTCAACCGATCTGTTCTGTATACTTACTGTTTTAAATACCTGTTCAAGAATAGGTATTTTAAGATTCAAGCCGGGGCGAAGTATTCTTCTGTACTTACCAAACATGGTAATCACATCGATGGTACCCTGGTTAACAGTTACAAGCGAAAGAAAAATAAATAGTATGACTACAATGATCCAGCCATAATCGATTAGAAAGCTCATAGTATGCAGTTTTATGTTTAAGCAGGCATCAACAGATACCTGCTTCTAATTTAATGATTAGTAGGGTCAATACCCTATTTCTTACAGGAAAGATGTCAATTATTTCCCCAACTGAACTTCAGCCAGTACGGGAAAATGATCGGACGGGAATTTGCCATTATAAGAATCGGTTAAAACACCCCATCTTTTCACAGAGAAATGCCTCGTTACGAAAATATGGTCAATGATATCACCTGTTGTGTAATTACGTCCGAAGTTTTGAAAGGTTCCATTGTTTACATACGGATGTTTCACTTCTTTATAGGTGTCACGCAATGTTCCCGAATTGGCAATCAACTGATACCACTCTGTTGTGTGGTTACCATTAAAGTCGCCCGTTAACAGCACCGGAGCATCGCCCGCAATCAGCTTTATTTTTGCCAGTAATAGCTTACTGCTTTCTCTTCTTGCCACCATAGCCTGGTGATCGTAGTGTACATTAAAACAGTAAAATGTTTTTCCGCTTTTCTTTTCTTTTAACTGCACCCAGGAACAGATACGATTAATACGTGCATCCCAACCAAAACCCGGTTTTTCGGGTGTTTCCGATAACCAGAAATCGCCACTTTTTAATAAAACAAACCTGTCTTTTTTGTAAAAGATAGCAGAATGCTCCCCTTTCAACTGTCCGTCATCCCTGCCAATGCCATAACGCTCATACTCGGGTAATTGCTGCTGAATATCATCTAACTGATTTTTAAACCCTTCCTGTGTCCCAAAAAGATCAAACCCGTGAAAACGTACGAGATTAGCAACATACACTTTCCTGTCTTTCCAGAGGTTACCGGTATCTCTTGGTGTTTCTAACCGAACATTAAATGTACCAGTAATCAGTGTCTGCGCATCCACAGTGTATAACTGAACTACAAAAAGAATAAGCACCAGATATTTTCTATTCATAACAGCAAATTAGAACAGAAAGGTATTTATTTTTTGGGATGACTAAGATTAAGAAATAATCAATCGTATTCAAAAAAGAACGGAGCGGTACAAAAGAAAAGTCGCTGTTGGTGGGTA
>DPWF01000251.1:0-7219 GCA_003526435.1 Chitinophagaceae bacterium
ATTTTATTCCTGATTACCTGCATCTGATCGAGTACCTGATCAAGCTCTGTTGGTAACACCTCATTTAATGTTTCTTTTAATCTTTTGGCGATGGTAGGTGATTTACCATTTGTAGAAATGGCCAGCTTAAGATTACCTTTTTGTACTACCGATCCGAGATAAAAATCACATAACGCCGGCTTGTCGGCTACATTTACCAGTAACTTTCTCGCTTNNCACGCTTTTGCATCATTTCGTATTTCTTCTGCGGTATTGATATCATTTACAGCTACAATCACTATATCGGCATCATACAGGTCGCCTGAAGAATAGGTTTTCTGAACCAATACTACCTGCTCCTTTTTCTCTGATAATGCGATCAGTTCCTCATCAAATATTTTTGCCACCATTTTAACCCTTGTAGCCGGCGCATTTTTGAGTACTGTCTGTAATTTTTCAAAGGCTACCGGACCTCCTCCCACAATCAGCACACGCATTCTTTCCAACTGTATAAAAACAGGAAATAAATGATTGTTACGGGATGCCTTACATTCCGTTCCGGATAATTTCTTTTCTATTGTTTCTACAGTCATTTGCATTTTATGATTTTGGTTTAAACCCTGTATCAAAACTTAGTGCCAGGTAGTATAAGGCACCAATGGTAGGGCCCGCTGCGTATTGTATGTACCTGTGATTTAAAATATTACTTCCGCCCAGTTTAATCGTGGTTTTAAGATCGGGCAACTGGTGTGTAAACTGTAAGTCAATGGTGCTGAAAGCTGCTACACGGCCATTTGCCAGCGGACTTTCCCAATTGAATGCGTCCTGCCATTTCCAGACAATGTTAAACCCGGTATTTTTTATAAACGCTTTATTACGGAACGATATATTGGTAACCCATGTTGGTGTATTAAACCCTGTTACAAAAACATCTTTCTGTTTATTCTCTGAAATATTATTGTAACTCAGGTTACCTGATATGATATAGTTTTCGGGAAGACTATAAATTAATCCCAGTGCTCCCCCATAATTATAATACTGATTTCGTGCATTGGTGTACACCCTGTAACGTGTTTGTCTTGATCGGTTGGAAGCCAGCATAGCAATAACCGCTGCATCTGAACCTATCTGTACTGTATTATTTTCGGGAACGGCCACTTCTACCTGTCCGAGAAAGCCGTTGTAAGCATTGGTATAGAGGTCAAGATCTATTACCAGCTTATTGTTCAATAAAACACTCTTATATCCGATCTCGAATGAATTGATTCGTTCCGGTCTGGTTGGCTGCAAACTGGTTGCCTGTAATATTGCCCTGTTTTTTAGTGCAGCATTGTTTGCAGTTAAACCTGCCGCCACATCTTTATTCACTGCAGCATTGAAATCATTCACTGAAGTAAGTGTATATGAATTATCCAGGTAACCCAGGCCTTCGTTGATGTAAGAAAGACCACCCACTCTCCTTACATTTCCATTGTTTACAAATGAGATGGCTTCAAACAAAGCCGGGAACCTGAACCCGTTTTGGAACGAGGCCCGTATATGATGTTTCTGGTTTGCAGAATATACAAGCGCTATTCGTGGATTGAATTTAGGTGAGAATTCAGGGTTATTATCGAGACGAAGTGATGTAACCAGTTTTAAACGCTGATCAAAAAAAGTTTTTGTGCCTTGAACAAACACACCATATTTTATGTACCGAACCGGCTTACCAAATGACCCATCTGCCAACGGTTTATTTCTGTCGGCCGCAGTTCTTGAAAAATCAACAAAATTATTTCCATCTGGTATTACTTCGTACAAACGATAATCGGCACCTGCCAGCAGGTTAAACAATTTTATTTTATCTGAAAGATCCCATTGAATATCTGTATGATACATCCTGCTTCGTTGGTTCAACCATGCACCTCCGGTTGCTGGCGCACCTGCAATACCGGAATTGGCATGATCCCAGTTATTGATTCCTGTAATTGTATTCTTCAGTTGATCAAAAGCTGCTGTGCCAGGTTCTACACGACCTAAATCGGCCGCAGCTCTTGCTACAGCAACAGCTTCAGCTAAAGCCCTTCCATTATTCAACTCGGTTTGAAAAGTATTTTTAAACCTGTCGCGCCAGGCATTATTGGAAAGATGTGTTAAATCAAGGTTATCTGCCAGTGGTTTGATATTGTATGAATTGCCCGTATTTTCCAGTGATAAATAAGTTCTCGCACTAAATGAGCCCGACTTCAGTTCCAGTTTATGGTTCTGAACAGTGGCGTTGTCTAGCTGAATTTTGTTGCCTCGCTGGAAAATACCATCCATCTGTCCAAAGCGATAACTGTACGACAGTTCTGTTTTAGTAGAAAATTTATGGTGTAATGCCACATCAAATTTTATATTCTCTACCGTTGGGTTTGACAGGTCTTTTTCCCAATAACCCGTTCGTCTGATGATAAAAGATTTATTGGGACCATTATAGTTGATACCTGTAACCGTTACGGCATTGTTATTTTCATCACCGTATTTGTTCCAAGCATCATAAGCAGCATTAGCACTGCCATTGAGTTCTGCATATTGTGGATTAGCAGTGCTCAGGTTATTCGGGTTTTGATCTGTCTGTGTATTCGAAACCCAGTCAGTGGCACGCGTATAACCTGCATTTATTTTANNATTTCTGGTTCCATACATGTGCATAACGAATAGCAGTTTCTGTGAGCACCGATGTATTACGATCTTTTCCATCTACATGATTCACACCTGTTTTCTGGTACACACTTAAGCCAGGGTATTTGAATGGGTTTTTTGTTGCAATATTGGCCATACCATTAATCGCATTCATACCATACAGGGCCGATGCAGCTCCCGGAGTAATTTCAACATTCTCCACATCAAGTTCTGTAGGACCAATTGAATTACCGAGTGACACACCCAATGTTGCAGCTTGTATATCAACACCGTCTACCAACTGCACAAAACGAAAATTGTTGGGAATATTAAAACCCCTTGTATTGGGTACTTTAAATGTGATACTTGAGGTGGTTAGTTGTACCCCTTTCAAATTTTCGAGCGCATCATAAAAACCGGGTGCTGCTGCTTCTTTGATAGCAGATAAACTCAGTTTCTCAATACTTACCGGCGATTTCAGTATGTTTTCAGGAACACGCGATGCAGTAACTACCACCAGGCTCGCATATGCATTCTGTACATTCAGCGATAATGATATCGGGCTGTTTTTATCCGAAATAACAAATTCCTGTGTAGCATAACCCAATGATGATACCTGTATGGTTAATGGTAGTGACGCACTGGTTTTAATTTGGAATGAACCATCGTCGTTGGTAGTGGTAACAGACCGACTGTTTTTGATACGAATGACTGCCCCTGCCAGTGGTGTATTCCCCTGACCCTCTTTTAATGTTCCGGATAAAGTATAAATATCCTGTGCAGAAAGGGTTACAGCAATGATCATGAAAGCGAAAGATAACAATAAATATTTCATTAGTCTATTAATTTAGTAGGGTTATAGGATAAATTTTTTTATTCTTTAACACCTGCAACATCGCTCATGCGGATATGCATGACTGCATAACTGCATTTCCAGATTTGCTGATACAAGCTGCTTATAATATCGCCCGCTGTACATAATTACCAAAGCTTTCATGCTGGTTCCTGTTTTTATGGTACTGATCAAATAAGGTATCGAGTTCAGCCAGTATGGCTGTTTCATCCAGTTGTTCTTTGTATTTGGTATTGAGCCTTGTGCCTTCACGATCGCCGCCCAAATGAAGGTTGTAACGACCCGGGCCTGTGCCTACCAGACCAATTTCTGCAGCATAAGGTCGTGCGCAACCATTGGGGCAACCGGTCATTCTGGTAATAATATCTTCGCTATTCAGCTCGTGTTTTTCGAGCAAGGGTTCAATTTTACTAATGAGTGACGGGAGGTATCTCTGCGCTTCTGCCAGTGCCAATGGACAGGTAGGTAAAGCCACACAGGAAATAGCATTCTTTCGTAATGCACTAATTGCCCGGTCACGATCTATAATGCCATAGTGTTGCAGTATACTTTCGATCACGGGTTTATCAACCGGATCAATCTCACTCAATATCAGGTTCTGGTTGCTTGTAAACCGGAAAATCAACTTTCCTGTTTGTGCCAACTCGAGAAGCGCTGTTTTCAATGGAACATCAGCTTCATCGGTCACTCTTCCATTTTCTACAAACAAAGTATAGTGCCAGTTTCCTTTATAATCTGTCAACCAGCCATAACGATCTATTCTTTCTGTAAAATGATACGACTTTGCTTCTTCGAGTGTAAAACCACAACGTTGTTCTAACTCTTTCCGGAATGCATCCACACCCATTTTATCAAGTGTATATTTCAGTCGAGCCAGTTTACGATCGGAGCGATTACCAAAATCTCTTTGTATGGTCAGCACTTCATATACTGCTTTGAGTGTTTTCTCTTCGCCTTCCGTAAAGCCAATAACAGTGGCCAGTCTGGCATAAGTATCGGGGTTACCATGTGTGGTAGATAAACCACCACCTACTGCAATATTGAAACCAACAAGTTTACCATTCTCAATTATGGCAATCAGTCCCAGGTCATTGGTCAGCACATCCACATCATTATTGGGTGGTATGGCGATACCGATTTTAAATTTTCTGGGCAGGTAACGATCCTGATACAGTGGATCCGTTTCGTCATACTCAGCAATTTTTTCTTCACCCAGCCATATTTCATAAAAAGCCCTTGTTTTAGGTAATAACAAACGACTTATTTTATCGGCATATGCATGTACTTCTTCATGTATGGGCGATTCAGATGGGTGACTGGTACAGGCCACATTTCTGTTTACATCACCACAGGCCGCAATTGAATCAAGATGTACTGCATTGAAATCTTTGAGTGTTGGTTTGATCTGGTGTTTAAGAATGCCATGTAATTGTATGGTTTGTCTTGTGGTAATCTTGATAACACCTGTTGAATAATTTCCTGCAATATGATGCGCGGCCACCCATTGATCTGCACGCATATACCCACCCGGTATACGAAGTCTGATCATGAATGAGTATAGCTTATCCAGCTTTTTTGCTGCGCGCTCTTCACGTAAGTCACGGTCGTCCTGTTCATACATACCATGAAATTTAATCAGTGCATGATCCTGTTCACGAACGGCACCGGTAATTTCATCCTGTAAACTTTCCTGCAGGGTTCCTCGCAGACCTTTGCNNCTGGAAGTTTTTATTTTTTCAATGGGGGAAGGTTTGTTTTGATCAGGCATATGATTGGGTAGTCGGTAATGAGTAATGCGTTTTAATAAAGATCTTTTGCGTAACGGTTTTCTTTTTTCAAATTTTCGAAATACGCATTGGCTGCTGCTTCATTTCCGGTTTGGGTTTGAAATACTTTTAACAAAGCATCTTCAATGGCTTTTCCTGTCGGTTCTTTTTCTCCGCAGAGGTATAAGAATGCACCTTGCTCCAGCCATTCAAATAATTCTTTTCCCTGCTGAATAATTTTATCAGCCAGGCTGTTTGTGTGTTCAGACCCATTGTTAAAGGACAGGCTGATTTTTGTTAAAGTATCTGTTTCAAACCAGCTCTGCCATTCGGTTTGGTACAGAAAATCGGTAGTAAACTGATCCTCACTAAAGAACAACCAGTTTTTACCAGCAGCCGCTGTTACATCACGTTCTGCTATAAACGAACGAAATGGCGCTATGCCTGTACCCGGGCCAATCATGATCATATTTTTATCCTGATCCGGTAAACGGAATCGTTTGTTGGTTTGGATAAAAAACCGCACTGTATCTCCTTCTTTTTTATTTTCCAGAAACTGCGTACACAAGCCTGTTTTTTCCTGCTCATCTTTTTTAAACACATCGCGTAATACACTAATATGCACTTCGCCATTGTGCGCAGCAGGAGAAGAAGCTATATTGTAAATACGCGGTACAATCTGTGTCAGGCCTTCAATTACCTGTTCAAACAATGCTGGTTCTCTGAGAGGGTATTGTTGCAGTAATGACAATAGATCTGTTTTACCAACCTGAATTTCATGCCCGCTTATTGTTGCATAATGCTTTACCGATTTTTCGAGCAGGTAACTGATATTGATTTTTGATATCAGTAATTCTCTTATCGAAGCTGTTTCATTTTTCCAGCTAATGGTTTTATTGCCATCCACCGATACCAGTTGCAATAGCTGATCAACCAGTAATGAATCGTTTTCCGGAACAATACCAATAGAATCGCCCGGAAAAAACTCCACGCCTTCTGCCGCCAGTTCAATATGATAAATCTTTTTTGATGACCCCTTTGCAGTTAGATTAATATGGGTTTGAATAAGACCATCGTAATACAATTTTCCAGCCGGTTTTTTGGCTTCAACAGGTGATGTTGTTATTACCGGCTTCGAATTTTTTGCAACCTGTAATTGCTGTATTACGTTATCAAACCATTGCTGGGCGGTACTCTCATAATCAAGATCACATTTTTGCAAATCTGCAATTCTTTGTCCGCCGAGATGCTGCAATTGTATATCTACATCTTCGCCTGTTTTGCAAAACATGGGATAAGCTGTATCACCCAATGCAAGGACCCCATATTTCAACTGTGGTAGTTTAAAACCATTGTTATGTATATGGTCATAAAATTTTTGCGCAGCTACGGGTGGCTCGCCATCACCTTGTGTACTGATGACCGTGATAAAATATTCTTCTTTGGCCAATTCAGTAAGCTTGTATTGATCGAGACTCACCAGTTTGGTTTGGATTCCACTCTTTTTGGCTTTTGACGCAAAATCAGTTGCCAGTTTTTTTGAGTTGCCTGTTTCTGTTCCATAGGCAATGGTTATTTTTTTGGGAGCCGTACTATTGTCTGCAACCGAAGCCTGTTTAATAGGGTCTGCAACAAGTCCGGACAAATAACCATTCACCCAGATCAATTCTTCCTTATTGAACTGGCTTATGAAATCTGCTAATATTTTCAGTTTAGGCTCTGCTAACATGTCTTTTCCTGGTTGATGTCTCTTCTAACTGTGTAAGTCTGCCTGTAAGTGGCGTGAAATAATGTTCGGTACTGTTAATATTGGGTAACCAGGCAAACTGTTCATGCAGGGCCACTACCTTACCGATAATGACCAGTGATGGCGAACGGAATCTTTGATCTTTTAAATGTTCAGCATACTGATAAAGATTGCAGGTATGAATTTGTTGCAAGGGTGTAGTGGCCTGTTCTATTACTGCCAGTTGTTTGG